>JBDNIX010000199.1:0-12298 GCA_041688045.1 Nitriliruptoraceae bacterium | reverse complement strand
CGCTGCCGAACTCGATCTCGGCACCGCAGAACTCACTCAGGAGCAGGACCCCGTCACCCCCGACGGCGGCCTGCACCGTGACGAACTCCTTGGCGACGAGATTCATGCCGTCCTTGAGTGGCGTCACGCACATCACGTCAGCCAAACGGTAGTACGCCGCGAGGCTCTCGCGTGGAACCCCTCGATACAGGTAGTGGACGGGGACGTCCTCGCCGGGGTCGGTGAAGCGTCCATTGATGCGCCCCACCTCGGTTTCCACCTCGGTGCGCAGCACCTGGTACTCCTCGACGTCGTCGCGGCTGGGCACCGCGATCTGCACGAACGCGAACCGTCCGCGTAGTTCCGGGGCCCGTTCCAGCAGCAACTCGATCGCCTCCAGCCGGTGCCGGATCCCCTTGGTGTAGTCCAACCGATCGACGCCCAGAAAGATCCTGCGCCCGTTGAACTGCTCGCGCAGTCGCGTCAACTCGGCTTCCGTCTGGTCCGTCGTGGCAAGGGTCCGGAATTCGTCGACATCGATCGAGATGGGGTGGCTGACCGCGCTGACCGCTCGCCCGTCCGGAAGCGTCAGTACGTCGCCGTCGATGGCCACCTCCGGCATGACCCGCGCGACGGACCGGATGAAGTTGTCCCGGAATCGCGGGGTATGGAAGCCGACGCTATCTGCAGCGAGCATTCCGGCGAGCAGGTGGTCGCGCCATGGAAGGCGCGCGACCAGTTCCGGCGGCGGGAAGGGGATGTGCAGGAAGAAGCCGATCCGGACGTCGGGCAGCTGCTCGCGCAGCATCTCCGGGAGCAGCAGCAGGTGATAGTCCTGCACCCAGATCGTCGGAGCCGGATCGGTCGCCGCGGCGACCTGGATGGTGACGTCCGCGAATGCGCGATTGGCCTGTCGGTAGCTGTCCCACAGATGGCGGTCGATGACCGGCTGTTCGAGCAGGTCGTGAAACAGGGGCCACAGGGTGCGGTTGGCGAACCCGTGGTAGTAGCCGTGGACGACGTCCGGGCTCAGTTCGACCGCGTGCAGATCGCACCCCAAGCCGTCGACTCGTGACGGGACGTCCCCGGGATGATCGTCCCAGCCGATCCAGGCTCCCCCGACGTCGTCCATGACCGGCCGCAGGGCGGTGACCAGCCCGCCGGCGGACGCCTCCCACGCACCGTCGTCCGTGCGGCTCACCGGCAGCCGGTTGGCTACCACGATCAACGGACGTCGTGCGCGCATGCAATCTCCAGGGCGTCGAGTCTCGAACGTAGCCGCCGCGCACGGCATGCGTCGGCCGCGCACCTGCGTCCGGTCGGCCTCCACCGTGCGGGGCTGTCCGGACGGGAGGCCGCGTAGCGAGGACTAGGGCAGCGGGTCGAGCGACGCGTCGATATGCGCGTCGAAGGTCGCGGCAACCTGCGTGGTCACCGTTCCGGGGGCGGGCAGGACGAGCTCGTCCTCGCCGACCAGCACGGCGTGGACCGGCAGGACGGGGCGTGTTGCGGAAATCACGAACAACTCATCCGCGGTGCGCAGATCCTGAAGGCTCGGCAGCGTCAGCTCGACGTCGACAACTTCGCGGAGCGCTCCCAGGGTGACGGAATCGAGAATCGGCAAACGGGTGGCATCCGGTGTACTCACCCTCCCTTCGTGCACCAGGCAGATCGCGCCGGTCGGCAGTTCCCGGATCTGACCGTCGTCGACGATCAGCGCGTCGTCGGCATCACGACTCTGGGCCTGCCGGATCACCCATTGGTTCAGGGCGTATGACAGGGTCTTGACGCCGGATAGTGCGGTGCGCCATGGCGTGTCGATGACCGCCAGGGCCACTGATGTCGGCCAACTCGTCGTCGTGACCGTGCCACGGACGGTGCCGTCACGTGTCGCGATGACCTTCAGGGTGCCGTCGTTGTGGCCCCAGGCGGCGAGCAGGTCTGCAACCACCTGGCGCAGTACGGGGAGTCGGAGGTCCAGCGCCTGCGCAGACCGGCGCATCCGCGCCAGGTGGGCGTCCAGAGCATGGGTGCGGCCGCCGCGGACCATGACCGCCTCGAAGACCGCGTCACCCCGCAGGAACCCGTCGTCCATCAGCGGCACGGTGGCGTCGTGTGCAGGGATGACCCGACCATCGGCCCAGGCAATCGCCCGGGGTGCCGTCGCGGCGGAAATCTCGGAGCCGGCCGGATGGCGCCGCAGCGGGGGAGTGTCCATCCGCACATCCTGCCAGACCGCGTCGCACCGTGCGGCCCGTGTGGCCAGATCGCCAGGGTCCGCCGACGTCCGCGACCTGGTGGACGACGTTCTGCCGTTCAACCAGCACCTCGGGGTCGAGGTGGTGGCCTTCGTCGAAGGGCGCGCCACCGTTCGCTTGCGTGCCGATGACCGCATCGCCAACCACGTCGGCGGTGTCCATGCGATCGCCGAGCTTGCACCGGCGAGTGACGCCGGGGACGGCACCAGCGCGTGAGACGGTCAGGCGCTGGAGAACGTGCCCCGGCCCAGTACCCTGGACGCGCTGGGAGGAGTTGGCCAGGCGGCCGCGCTGCACATCACCACGGACCATGCGTCCACGGCGGTGTGCGGTGAGGAAAGTCCGGACTCCGAAGGGCAGGGTGCTGGGTAACTCCCAGGCGTGGTGACACGTGGCAAGCGCAACAGAGAGCAGACCGCCCGGGCAACCGGGTAAGGGTGAAACGGTGAGGTAAGAGCTCACCAGCACGGCGGGTGATCGCCGTGGCTAGGTATGCCCCACCCGGAGCAAGGCCAAGCAGGGACAGGACGGCCCGTCCGTACCCGGACACACCGTGTTCGGGGTGACTCCCAGGTAGGCCGCGCGAGGCATCGGGTGACCGATGTCCCAGAGAGATGGTCGTCACCCGCTGCGGGATTGTCCGCTGCGGGGACAGAATCCGGCTTATCGGCCGACTCCTCCCAGCGAACATGTCGGACGAACGAGAACGTCGCGTGGACGCTCGCCGCATTGACGACCGGGTCCATGTCCTGCTCCAGAGCGCCAAGACGGGTCCCTGGCTGTCTGTGCAGGTGTTGCCCCGTTCAGCGCCCGCGGTTGGGCATCAGGATCCACAGGACCAGGTAGACGATCTCGCTCGCGCCCGTGATGGCGAAGAAGACGAACAGCGCCCGCACCGCGAAGGGGCTGAACCCGTAGTGGTCGGCGAGGCCGCGGCAGACGCCGGCGATGATCCGGCCTCGTCCCCGGCGTGGGCGGTCGAGTCGTCTGCTGGCCACGCTGCACTCCTTGGCGAAAGTGGTTCATCGACGGCGGTCGTCGAGCCGATGCCCGCCGGACACGCACCATGGTCCACCAGGAAGCGGTGGGTCCGACTCTAAACGATCAGATGACCGTGGACCCTGTCCACACGGGACCACCGATCAAGCGCGTCATCTCCGGACGACGCGCCGAACCGGGGGCCGTCGTCGCGGCGGGAGTAGCCCACCGCCGAAGCGAAACCGGGCGCGATACAGCTGGTGATGTGTCCGCATGATGGCAACCTCGTTGCGCGGCGGCCGTCCGCCGCTTCGCTCAGATTGACGCGGTGTCACACGCGCCGGTTGCCGCGCGCCCCCGCCGAGCGCGCCTGCCGCGCGGCCCGGCGCGCCAGTGGCTCCCGGTACCGTGCTGAGCCCTGCCCTGCTACCTCGAGGTTGCCTGCCCGTGGCTGATCCCGCCGCCGTGCGCGCCCGACATGTGGATGGCCCCTTCATCCGTGCCTGTCGCGGCCGGTCGCACGACACCGTGCCGGTCTGGTTCATGCGCCAGGCCGGGCGGGCCCTGGCCGAATATCGCGCCATCCGAGAGCGCCACAGCTTCGAGGATGTGGTCCGCACTCCGGAGCTGGCGGCCGAGGTCACGTTGCAGCCGGTACACCGCTATGGCGTCGACGCGGCGATCCTGTTCTCCGACATCGTCACCCCGGTCCAGTCACTCGGGGTCGGGGTCACGATCAAGCCGGGAGTCGGGCCGGTCATCGAGCGGCCGTTTCGGACCCCCGCTGATCTCGACCGGCTTCGCGCGCTGGAACCCGATACGGACCTGTCGTTCGTCATGGCCACCGTCGACCTGCTCGTCGCGGAACTCCCGGTGCCGTTGATCGGATTCGCCGGGGCCCCGTTCACGCTGGCCAGCTACCTGGTGGAAGGTGGCCCGTCCAAGTCCTATGCACGCACGAAGGCGATGATGTTCGGCGACGAGCTGACGTGGCATCGCCTGATGGACAAACTGGCGGGCATCACGCTCGCCAGCTTGCGGGCGCAGGTCGAGCACGGCGCGTCGGCGGTCCAGTTGTTCGACTCGTGGGCCGGGGCCCTCAACCCCGTCGACTACGAACGTTACGTGCTGCCCCACAGCCAACGCATTCTTGCAGGGCTCAGCGACCTCGAGGTGCCACGGATCCACTTCGGGGTGGCGACGGGTGAATTGCTCCCGCTCATGGCGCAAGCCGGCGCGGACGTCGTCGGGGTGGACTGGCGGGTCCCGCTCGACGAGGGGCGCCGACGCATCCCGGCGGGTGTGGGATTCCAGGGCAATCTGGAACCGGCCGTCTGTCTGGCTCCCTGGGAGGTGGCCGAAGAGCGCGTGCGCGATGTCCTGAAGCGGGCCGACGGTGCACCGGACCATGTCTTCAACCTCGGCCACGGCGTGCTTCCTGCCACCGATCCCTCGATCCTCGAGCGGGTCGTGGAGCTCGTGCACCGCGAAGGCGTCGTCCATGATGCCTGACGGTCGGCCCACCGGATCCGCCCGCACCGGATCCGCCCGCACCGGATCCGCCGGCACCGGATCCGCCGGCACCGATGGGTTCGCGGTCGCGCTGCTCGGTGAGCCGAGGCTGGCGGCGGACCTGGCCGCGCGGTTGCGGGTGCTGGTCACCGCAACGTCCGAGGTGGACCACCTCGATGCTGCTGCATCACTGGCCGACCAGGCGGGGCTCGTCGTGGGGTTGTCAGGAGTGCCGTGGCCGACGGCCGAGTCGCTGCACGCCGAGGCGTCCGCGACCGTGCCCGCGTACACCGGCGTGGTGTCGTGGCATGCGTTGCCATCGCTGCATCAGCGGCTCGCCGACGCGGTGGCTCCGGGCGTAGGGCGGGGAGCGCACCTGCTGATCACGGCGCCCGACCCCGGGCCCGACACCGATCCGTCCGACGTGCTGTTCCTCCGCGAGATCGCCGAAGGCATCTCCGAGCGGGTTCAGCCGATGTCACGATCCGTCGCTTGGCGGGGGGACACCCGCACGCCCACGGCTGTCGACGCGCTGACCAGTGTGGTCGAGGCCCATGGCCGGACCGACGTCATCGAGTGTCCGGTGGCGCCCGGGATGACCTCCGACCCCGTGCTGACCGCCGCGGCCGACCGACTCGGAGCCCGACTGACGTGTGTCGATGTGGGGGGAGGCACGCGCCTGGATCTGCTCGTGGAAGTCGTCCGCACGGTCGCCGGTCATGAGGGCGTGGTGTGAGCGTCGTGACGGGTCGGAAGGCGCTGCGCCGTCGGGTGGTGGTCATCGGCGGTGGGCTGACGGGTCTGGCGGTGGCCTGGCACGTCCGCGACGAGGTGGACGTGACCGTCCTGGATGCCTCGGCTGAGCCCGGCGGCCAGGTGCGGACCGTGCCCTTCGCCGGGACGCAGATCGATGTCGGGGCGGACGCGTTCCTGGCCAGGCAACCGGAAGCCGAACGGTTGGTCCGGTCAGCGGGGTTCGGCGATGACGACCTGGTGGCTCCGGCGACGGGGCAGGTGTACCTGTGGGTGCGCGGACGCCTGCGTCGCTTGCCAGCGGGCACCGTGTTGGGTGCCCCCGCGGACGCCGTGGCGCTGGCCCGCTCCGGAGTCGCTTCTCCGACGGCCCTGCTGCGTGCCGGGTTGGAGCCGTTCGTGCCGCGGCGGCGGATCGTGGGCGACCGCAGCGTTGCCGATCTGGTGGGGGAGCGGTTCGGCCGGCAGATCGTGGACCGGCTGGTCGAGCCCCTCCTCGGCGGGGTGTACGCGGGATCGATCGACCGATTGAGTGCGCAGGCCGCCACGGCGCCGATCTGGGCTGCAGCCCAGGCGCGGCGTTCACTGCTGCTGGGTCTTCGCGCGCACCGGGCGCGGACGGCGGCCGATGACCGACCAGTCTTCCTGACCCTGCGCGGCGGCCTGCGGCGGCTGGTTGACCACTTGGCGGACGATCTGGGAGAGCGTCTGCAACGGTCGACGGCCGTCACTGACGTGCGGCGTGACCCCGGAGGCGGCTGGCAGATCACGACCGATCGAGGTACGACGCTTCCCGCCGACGGGGTCGTCGTGGCGCTCCCTGCCGCGCGCGCTGCATCTCTCCTGGCCGAGGTGTCCCCGGAGGGGTCCCGAGAACTGTCGGGCATCCCCACGGCGTCGGTCGGTGTGGTGGCTCTGGCGTACGACCCGGGCGATGCGACGGGTGTTCCGGCTGGGAGCGGAGTCCTGGTCCCGCGGACCGAAGGTCGACTGGTCAAGGCCATCACCTTCAGTTCGAGGAAGTGGCCCCACCATGCGGGGCACGACCGTTTCCTTCTACGTGCGAGCGTCGGCCGGGTCGACGACGACCGGGCCTTGGCGTTGGACGACGACCGCCTGATCGCCGAGGTGGAGGGCGAGGTGCGGGAGCTGGCCGGCCTGTCCGGCCGCGCCACGGCCGCTCACGTGCAACGGTGGCCGGATGCGCTGCCGCAGTACGACGTCGGCCACCTCGCCAGAATCGACCGCCTGCGGTCCGCGCTGCGCAGGGATGCCCCGAACCTGCACATCGGTGGCGCATCCCTGGACGGCGTGGGGTTGGCGGCTCGGGCCAAGGACGCAGAACGACTGGCCCACGAGATCCGTTGGGACGCCGGTCTGACCGGTTAGCCGTTCCCGGACCGGTCGTCCACCGTGCCGGGTTCGATCAGTTCCGGCCCGTCATTGCGCACGGAGTTGACGCGATCACTGATCTCGGTTGCCACCAGGCGGGGCGGGCCGATCGCGGCGACCGTCTCCGCCAGATGTGGCACGTCGTCCGGCTCCGCGGCCAACCAGTCGGACCACAGGGACTCCGGGAGAATCAGCGGCATCCGATGATGGATCCGCTCCATCTCGCCGCGTGCCGTCGTGGTGATGATCGCGGCGCTGGACACGAGATCGGCGTCCTCGGAGGCCTGAGGGTCCCGCCATATCGACCAGATACCGGCGAATGCGAGCGGCTGACCGTCCGGGTCGGCGATGTGGAACGGCTGTTTGCGCTGGCCGTCCCCGCGGTCGAACCACTCGTAGAACCCGTCGGCCGGCAGGAGACACCGCTGTCGGACGAACGCCGACGCGAACATCTTGCTGGTCGCGACCGTTTCGACGCGGGCGTTGATCGGTTGGGGGCTGCCTTTGAGTTGCTTCGTCCAGTGGGGGATGAAGCCCCATCGCAAGGCACCCAGACGGCGGGACGCGTCGCGCTCGATGATCGCCGGAACCTGCGTGCTGGGAGCGACGTTGTACCGGGGTTCGCTCGGGGCGAGCCGGGTCTCGTCCACGTCGAATCGCTCCGCCAGAGCTTCTGGCGAAGATAACGCGAGATAGCGACCACACATGATGGGCAGGGTAGCCATGGTCGCCCGGCGGGCGATGAGTACGGCCACATCCGCGTACGATCCACGCTTCGAGATGTTGCCACCCGTCCATCCTCCTATCGTTGCCAGGAGCCGGTCATTCATGAGCGCTGACGAGAACGCGCGTGACACGGCGCGACGCCTCGTGCTCGAAACCCTGTCGGAGGCCGGTGTGCCAAGCGATGCGGTCCCGGAGCCGCTCCATCCGTCGGATGGCGACGGGTCGGCACCAGATCACGAACCCAGTGAAGCGCAGCGCATCGCGCACCGCGTGGTGCTCGATGCTCTGGCCGACCGGGGCCGCGGTACGCCCTCTGGACCGGAGACCGAGCAACAGCGAGCCGCTCGACGTCGGGACAGCGGCGTGCTGGCGCGACCGGCTGACGGTGCGCCGGCACCTTCACGCTCAACGGAGCCGGAGCCGGAATCGGTCCCCGAGCCTGATCCGGAACCCGTCCGGCAGCCCGAGCCCGAGCCTGAGCCTGAGCCTGAGCCTGAGCCTGAGCCCGAACCCGTCGCGCCGCCCGAGCCGGAGCCCCTCCCTCCGTTGCCTCCGACCGCTGCCGAACGTCTGGCCCGGCAAGTGGTCCAGGCGGCGCTGGACGAGGAGCAGGCCAGGCTCGAACAGCAGCGCCTCGAGCAGGCGAGGGCCGCACCGCCGACGACCGAGGAACCGCTCACCGAGGACCCTGGGACGGTGCCCGACACGATCGACCCGGACCGCGAGGTCGTTCCGGAGACCTCAACCGCGGGAGATTCCGTCGACCCGTCCTTCCCGTCGGCGACGGTCAATCTGCTCCCCGCCGAGCCTCCCCCCGTACCACCAACGGTCGTCCAGCAACCGCTCGTCGACCAGGTCCCGCCGAGCGGGGACGGCGGGGGTACCGTCCGTCTGGGCGTGATCGACCGGTGGCGCGCCCGCCGGTACCGCAAGTGGCTCGCCCAGCAGTGGGCGGACGGTGCGACACCTGGCCCCCGCCGCACCTGGCGGTGGGTGTTGGCGACGGCGATCGTGGCTCTGGCGATTGCCGTCTTGTTCCCACTCACCGTGGCGGCCATTCGTGCCCTCGTCGCGCTCTGAAGTGACCACGACGACCACCACCGCAGACGATTCCCGGAGATGCTCATGTGCCACCGCACGACCTGTTCGGTCTGTTCGAAGACGACCTGGGCCGGGTGTGGTCGGCATGTGGATCAGGTCATGAGCGGAGTCCCGAAGGCGCAACGGTGCACCTGCACGCCGGATGATCGTGCGGCCGCTCGCCGCCCACTGCTCGCCCGGTTGTTCGGTCGCTGACGTGGGTGAGGCCCCGGATCAGTTCTGCGCGTCGTAGGCCGACGGCGTGAAGTTCGATCCCGGATTCCACATCAGCCATTCCCCCGTGCCGTGGTCCTCCGCCGCCCGGATCTGTTCGCGGATCTGGAACGGCCGGTCCCACGCCTTGTACGGCGTGTCCTCCAGCCACGGCACCACGCGCGCACGTCGGTCCGCGACGGTGTCGTTCCAGACCTTCAGGCTCTCGCTGATGATGTCGTAGGGCTGGCGGTTGGGGTCCGCGACGCCGTACTCGTAGGGACCCCAGTGCGACGGGTAGAGCATCGGCGCGACGTAGTCCAGGTGCTCGGCCATGGCTCGGATGTCCTGCCCGATCTGCGTCGGACGGTCGGCGGCGATGCCGTAGACCGATGCCCCGTGTTGCACGCCGTAGGGGGCCAGGCGTTCGTCGGCGCGACGGGCGAAGTCGGCGATCGCCGCTTCGGGCGTGCCGGTCAGACCTGGCACCGTGTAGTTGTCGATCCCTTCGGGGCGCCGGATGTAGTCCCAGAGGATGTGGTCGACGCCCGCTTGGGCGGCCTCTTCGGCGATGTCGAGGTTGTAGTCGATGACGCCGTCATGCGTGTAGTTGGAGAACCCGTCGTACGACCCCCGATAGAAGTCGCTGCCGTCGGGGAGTTGGATGACCCAGTCGCGTTGATCGTTGGCCCAAGCCCAGGACGCGAGGGTCGGGTCGGCGAAGGCGACGATTCGGCCGATCACGGGTACCCCGCGGTCGTGCAGGTCGGCCACCGTCGCCTCCAGGTCCAAGGGGCCCTTCACCGCCCCGATCTCCTGCGCGAGCGGTACCTCCGAGTCGTAGCCCAGATGGCCCGCCTCGTCCTTCAGATCCAGCTGCACGGTGTTGATCTTGCCGTCATCGAGCATCTGGAGGATCGGCTCGCGCAGGCCCGGATTGGCCCACGCCCACGACGCAGCGTGCACGGTCCGGATCTCGTCGACCGCGACACGAGAGGCCACGACCGCCAGCCGCTCGGTGACGGACGTCGAGTTGCCGGCGACATCGGTAGCCACGATGGTGAACTCCCCGCCGGTGTCGGCGGTCAGTGGCAGCTCGAACGCGCCCGATTCGTCCGCCGTGGTCTGATCACCGCCCACGCTGACGGTCGCACCGGGTTCCGTGGTGCCGGCGACCGTGACGTCGGTGTCGGCCGTGATCGCTCCCTCCGGCGCGGTGACCTCGATCGTGGGAGGTTCGGCGTCCACCTCGAACGACCAGGTGTGCAGAACCGACGCCTCGACGGCCGCGTCGTCATCCGGCGACGCGGCATCGGCGACGGCCACCGTGTGCTCACCATCGGGCAGCGTGCCGGGGGTGTAGGTCAAGGTGTCGGCCGTCGTCTGGACGTCCGTCGTGACGTCGTCCCCGTTGAGCAGGAGGGCCACGTCGTCGACCGTGTCAGCTGCAGTCACGGCGAAGGTCAGGTCGTCCAGTCCCTCGGCGTTGATGAGTTCGCCGTCCGTCGGGCCGGCGAAGGTCAGGTCCTGGTCGCTGGTCGCAGGGGCAGCGTCGTCGTCGGCGTCGCTCGGGACTGCGTCCCCGGACGGCGCGGCGGAGGTGCAGCCGGCGCCGAGCACCACGGTCAGAACCAGGACGACGAGCGCGGGTAGACGGCGGCGCGGCAGGTTCATGGGACATCCAAGCATCGGGCTGCCTCGAGGTGGCACTCGTGCCGTGCGGCGTCGGGGCCAGGGCCCCCGGGGGCGCGGTGGCCGAAGGTAGCGACCACCGTCGCGGCTCGGTCACAGCCCGTAGGTCTTGGCGATGATCTCCTTCATGATCTGGTCCGTCCCCCCACCGATCGGGCCGAGCCGCGCGTCCCGCCAGGCGCGCTGGATCGGGTACTCCATCATGTAGCCGGCGCCACCGTGCACCTGGACGCACTCGTCGGCGACCTCGTAGGCCAACCGCTGCGTCAGCAGTTTGGCCATCGCGACCGCCCGGACCACGTCGGTGGCCTCCACGCTGTCGTCGCGTTCGGCCTGTGCGACCACCAACCGGAGGGCCTGGTAGGTCAGCGCCCGGGCTGTCCGAATGCGGGTGTGCAGGTCCGCGAACCGGTGGCGCCACACCTGGAACTTGGCGATGGGCCGCCCGAATGCCTCACGGTCGCGAGCGTGGGCGATCCCCAACTCGAGCGTGCGTTCCGCGGCCGCTACCGCACCCAGCGACATGGCCAGCCGCTCCCACGCGAAGGCCGCGGTGATGTGGGTGAAGCCACCACCGACCTCGCCCAGGCGACGGTCATCGTCGAGGGTCAGGTCGCTGAACGTCAGCTCGCCCGTGAAGGAGGTCCGCCACCCCATCATCGGCATGCGTCGGCGGGTGAGGCCCGCGTCGTCGGCGCGGACGTGGAACAACGTCAGCTGTCCGTGCGGATCATCGGTCGGTGCCCCGTCGTCGTGCGAGACCTTCGCGGCCACAACGATGTCGTCGGAGCGTGCGGCGCCCGTGATGAACACCTTGGTGCCGTCCAGCAACCACGCGTCCCCGACGCGGCGGGCGCGGGTGGTGATCGCCGCGATGTCGCTGCCGGCGTCCGGCTCGGTGATCGCCAGTGCCCCCAGTCGCTCCCCACGGAGCAACGGAGGGAGCAGGGCCCGGCGCTGCGCGTTGGTGCCGGCACGATCGATGTACACGGCGGCCAGGTCGGTGCTGGCGCCGAGATCGGCCGCCACACCGCCGGACAGCGACCGCGCCAACTCCTCGACCCACACGGCCTGCGCCAGCAGATCCGGCCCGGATCCACCGACCTCGGCGT
Organism: Nitriliruptoraceae bacterium; assembly: GCA_041688045.1. GTDB lineage: Bacteria > Actinomycetota > Nitriliruptoria > Nitriliruptorales > Nitriliruptoraceae > CSSed11-175R1. Next base: position 603 of record JBDNIX010000199.1, on the reverse strand, counting down.
CGAACTTGAGTCCCAGGAACCCGGCGTCGCCGGCCGCAACGAACAGCTCGCGCGGGAAGGCCTCGTCGCGCTCCCAGGCTTCGACGTGGGGCAGGATCTCGCGGTCGACGAAGGCCCGTGCGCTGTCACGCAGCGCCCGGTGTTCATCGCGGAACAGCGGCATCGCGGGCTCGTCGGCGCGCGACGCGGGAGTGAGGTTCGCCGCCGTCATCACAGTCCCATCAACTTGGAGACGATCTCGCGCTGCACCTCGTCTGCGCCGCCACCGATCCGCGCCAGCCGCGCATCCCGCCATGTGCGCTCGATGTCCAGATCGCGCGAATATCCTGCACCTCCGTGCAGCTGCAGCGAGGTATCGGCGACCTTGAACGCCAGCTGCGCGGTCACGAGCTTGCACATCGCGACCCGTTCGACGTCGTACTCGCCGCGGTTCCACGCGTCGCACGCCTCGTAGACCAGCGCCTGCGCCGCCTCGATCTCCGTCGCGAGGTCCACGAGCGTGTGGCGGGTCACCTGGAAGCCGACGATCGGCCGCCCGAAAGCGTGGCGCTCGCGGGTGTGGGCCAGGGCCGTCTCCCACGTCCGCCACGCGCCGGCGACGCT
>JBDNIX010000198.1:0-15307 GCA_041688045.1 Nitriliruptoraceae bacterium | reverse complement strand
TGGTCTTCGCATTCACCTTGCAGTTCGGCTATCCGGTCGGATTCGAGGTGCTGCTGCGGGGTCGGACCCCGGGGAAGGCGGCCATGGGTCTGCGGGTGGTCACGATCGAGGGGCTGCCGGTCGGTTTCCGGCACGCGACGGTGCGGGCGGTGATCGGCCTCCTCGAGTTGACCGGCACGTTCGGGATCATCGCGATCGTGGCATCACTGTCGTCCGCCCGCGGCCAGCGACTGGGCGATATGGCCGCCGGCACCGTCGTGTTGCGCGAACGACGGTCGGGTGGCCAGCCGACGGCGATGACCTTTTCGGCACCGCTCGGCACCGAGCCCTACGTGGTCCGCCTGGACGTGTCGGGCCTGGGCAACCAGGAACGGGCGGCGATCCGGGACACCCTCCGTCGCATGGAGGATCTGCCACCGGCAGCTCGCGCGCAGGTCGTCGGTGAGCTCGCCGAGGCACTGGCCCCGCGCACCACACCTCCCCCTCCCGACGGGATGACCGCCGAGGTGTGGTTGCGGTGTGTCGCTGCGGCTCTGCAACGTGCGACCGCGGCTTCCCAGGGCATGAGGCTGAGGGAACCGTCGCGGCCCGGCGGCACCACCTCGCCGCTGCTTGCACGCCCGACGGCCGCGACGCGTCTGGATACCGGGACGCCGGCCGGACCAGCGTCACGTCCGGAGCCTTCTGACCAGGAATCGTCCGACGGGACCGACACCGGGTTCGCGCCGCCGGGTTGAGCGTCCTCCGAGCAGGACCGCCGTGCCTTCATCCTCCCGGACCCACTAGCCTCAGAGGTTTCGGACGTGGTGCGCCGGGTGCCGGCCCGGACCACGTACGTCACGGAGCCAGTACGTCAGGGAGCCAGTACGTCAGGGAGACCGATGTCCTACCAGGTGCAGCTCGAGGTCTTCGAGGGGCCCTTCGACCTGCTCCTGCAGCTGATCGCGCGACGGCAGGTCGACGTCACCGCAGTCGATCTGGGGGACATCACCGCGGATTTCCTGGTCCACCTGGGGGAGGGGATCGAGGATCTGGACCTCGAATCGGCCACGCGCTTCCTCGTCGTGGCGGCCACGCTGGTGGAGCTCAAGGCATCCCGTCTGCTTCCCGTCGACGAGGCCGGTAACTTCGAGGATCTGCTCGGCGAGGCGCGCGATCTGCTGTATGCCCGGCTCCTGGAGTACCGCGCCTATCGCGACGTCAGCCGGCTGTTCCAGCATCGGCTCAACCGGTTCGCCGATCGGCTGCCGCGTGACGTCGCCCCAGAGCCGTGGTTGCTGCGGTTGGTCCCGGCCACGCCGCTACCGATCGATGCGAACGGCCTGGCCGCGTTGGCCGCGGCGGCAACCGCACCCCGACCGGCACCCGAAGTGGACCTCACCCACATCCGCCGCAGTTATGTCACCATCCGTGAGGCGGCGGACCAGATCCTGGCCGCCCTACCCGAGCCCGGCGAGCACACGGCCTTCCCGACCCTGACGGCCGGACGTGAACGCGGTGACCGCGTCGTGTTCTTCCTGGCCCTGCTGGAACTGTTCAAACTGGGACAGGTCGATCTGGACCAACCGGACCTCCGCGCGGCGATGGGCATCCAACGACGCGCTGGTGGCCAGGAACTCGAAGAACTCCGCGACGACGACGAGCCCGGAGCCGATGATCCAGCGCCGGTCTCCGATGAGCCGTTGCACAACGCGACTCCGGCCGCCACCGGCTGAGTTTTGCGTGCCGATCATCCGACCGCCATCACCCCCCTGCCATGCAAGGACGTGACGACCGTGTCCGACGACCACATGTCTTCCGCCGCTGACGACGCGACCGAAACCCGCGATCAGCCCCCGCTTCGGCAGGGGTTGGAAGCGTTGCTGTTCCTCGCCGACGAGCCCCTCGATGTGGCGACGATCGCCGATGCGCTGCAGGTGGAGCAATCCGTGGCCGAGGCCGCGGTCCGGGACCTCGGCGCGGAGTACGAGCGCGACCGCCGCGGCATGGAGATCCGTCGTGCCGGAGGCGGGTGGCGGATGTACAGCGCCGACGGCGCCAGGCCCGTGCTCGAACAGTGGGCATTGGTCGGTCGGTCCGGACGCCTGACGCAGGCGGCGCTCGAGACCCTCGCGGTCATCGCGTACAAGCAACCCATCAGCCGTCTGGACATCGGTGACATTCGGGGCGTCAACGCCGACGGCGCGGTTCGTAGCCTGGTGGCGCGTGGCTACATTCAGGAGGTCGGTCGCGATCCCGGTCCGGGGCAGGCGGTCCTCTACGGCACCACGCACTCCTTCCTGGAACGCCTCGGACTGTCGTCGCTGGAGGATCTGCCCCCCCTGACCGACTACCTGCCCGAGGCGCCAGCACCCGACGAACCAGCTTTGGGCGCGCTCAAGGAAATTCGTCGACGGTTGGCCTCGGGGGAGGACCTTGCGACCGGCAAGCTGCGCGATCCGGAGGCCCCCGGTAGCACACCGCAGGAATCGGCGGACGAGCAGGACGACCAGGATGACGACCAGCTTCCACCGCCCGGCGCCCCGTCAATGCCGCGTGACGAGGGCGAGATGGACGAACTGACCGACAAGCTCGAGCGTGCCGCGCGCAGCGCCGTCGATCGACTCCGCCAGGCTGTCGCAGCCGAGCAGGAATCGTCGGCCACGACCGATGACCCGAAGGAGAACGAGGATGCCTGAAGAGCGGCTGCAGAAGATGATGGCGGCCGCCGGCGTGGCCTCGCGTCGCGCGTCGGAGGACCTCATCGCCGCGGGGCGCGTGACGGTCAACGGCGAGGTGGCGATCCTCGGACGAAAGATCGACCAGACGCAGGATGTCGTCGAGGTCGACGGTGAGCGGATCAACGTGGACCCGGATCGGGTGTACGTGATGCTCAACAAGCCGCGCGGGGTCATCACCTCGGCCGACGATCCCGAGGGCCGCCCGACGGTCATCGACCTGATCAACCTGCCCCAGCGGTTGTTCCCCGTCGGTCGTCTGGATCAGGACACGGAGGGATTGCTGCTGTTGACCAACGACGGCGAACTCGCCCATGCCCTGACCCATCCCTCGTTCGAGGTCGAACGGATCTACGTCGCCCTGGTGCCGGGTCCCGTCCGCGGCAACGTGCTCGCTGCCATTCGGGAGGGCCTCGAGCTGGAGGACGGCCTGGCCCGTCCCAAGCGGGCACGGGTGCTGGAGGAAGAGAAGAGCAAGGCGCTGTTGGAGGTCGTGATGACCGAGGGACGCAAACGTGAAGTTCGTCGCCTGCTGGGTGGCGTCGGGCTCAAGGTGGAGCGGTTGGCCCGTGTCGCCTACGGCACGATCGAACTCGGTGACCTGCGCCAGGGCAAGTGGCGTTTTCTCACGCCGAAGGAAGTGGGCGGCTTGTACACGGTGTCCGGTGCCTCCGGAGCGCCGCAATGAGCGGGCCCGCCGACGGTCGGGAGCGGGTACGGGCGTTGCGTGGGGCCACGACGTTGGACCGCGACGAGCGCGAACATCTGCTCGAGCGCACCCAGGAGCTCATCGCGGCGATGCTCACCCGTAATGGCCTGACGGAGGACGATCTGATCTCGATCGTGTTCACCGCCACCGACGACATCTCCTCGGCCTATCCCGCTGAGGCCGCTCGCATAGCCGGGATCACCCATGTCCCCCTGCTGTGCGCACGTGAACTCGACATCGATGGCGGTATCGCCCGCTGTGTCCGCCTGCTGGTGCATGCGTACAGCGGGCGGTCGGTTCGCGATCTGCGCCACCCCTATCTTCACGATGCCCGGCAATTGCGGACGGATCTCCCCGAATGAGGCTGGAAACCCAAAAGCTGAGGATGAGCCTCAACGTCAACGGGACGTACATGGTTGTGGTTCGGACGCGGTCGTGACCGCAGCCGATCCGCCGCGGACGGTTCAGCCCCTGCCGCGGCCACCGGACGTCGACCTCGAGGTCCCCGGGTCAAAGAGCGTGACCAACCGCGCGCTGGTCGCGGCGGCGCTGGCCACGGGAAGCTCGACCTTGTCCGGGGTTCTGCTGGCCGACGACACCTGGGCGATGATGGGCGCCCTTCGAGCGCTGGGGTTCGGAGTCACCGTCGATGAGCACGCCCACGTCGCGACGGTTCGCGGCAGTGGGGGCGTGGTCCCCGCGGCGGGAGGCGAGGTTGACGTCCGTTTGTCCGGCACAACCGCCCGGTTCGTCGCGCCGCTGTTGGCGCTCGGTCACGGGACCTTCGATCTGGATGGGGGCCAGCCGTTCCGGGCCCGGCCGATGGGCCCGGTCCTGGACGCGCTGACACAGTTGGGAGCCCGCGTCGAGGACCGTGGCACGCCCGGGCACCTTCCGGTTCGGGTCCGATCCACAGGAGTCGTCGCGGCACGGGTCGAGGTGGCCGGCGACGCGTCGAGCCAGTTTCTGTCCGGCCTGCTGCTCGCGGCGCCGGCCTGCAGCGACGGACTCACCATCGAGTTGACGACATCGTTGGTGTCCGAGCGGTACGTCGATCTGACCGTGGCGACGATGGCGGACTTCGGCGCGCAGGTGCAGCGTCCGGGGGAGCGGCGGTTCGTCGTCCGACCGACCGGTTATCGGGCCGCCGACGTGGCCATCGAGCCCGACGCCAGCGCAGCGTCCTACCTCCTGGCCGCGGCTGCGGTCACCGGGGGCCGTGTACGGGTGCGGGGCCTCACGCCGTCCGCGCGGCAGGGCGACGCCGCCTTCGCGCGGATCCTCGAGCGGATGGGAGCGGCGGTCACGATCGACGAGCGGGGGACCGAGGTCCGCGGTAGCGGGCGCCTTACGGGCATCGAGGTCGACCTGGGCGCGATGTCCGACACGGCCCAGACGTTGGCCGCCGTCGCCGTGTTCGCCGAGGGACCGACGCGGGTGACCGGGATCGGATTCATCCGCGCCAAGGAGACCGATCGCATTCATGCCGTGGTCACCGAACTGCGCCGCTGCGGGATCCGGGCGGACGCGCAGGACGATGGGTTCGTGATCCATCCCGGTGTTCCGCAGCCAGCGACAATCTCGACATATGACGACCATCGCATGGCCATGAGCTTCGCCCTGTTGGGGCTGCGCGTTCCGGGAATACGCATCGCCGATCCCGGCTGCGTTGCCAAGACGTTTCCGGCGTACTTCGACGTGCTGGAACAACTTCGCCACGACGACGTGCACGTGCCGGCCAACGACGCATCGGACGACTGAGCCGCCAGGCTGCCGCAGCCGACGACTGGCGCTGCGCGGCTACCCTGGGATGAAATCTGCGCCTGGAACACCGCCGGGTCGTCGACCCGCAGGGTGACCGCGCTGCGGCCGTCGTGCCGTCCCCGCATCCACCCGGAGTCTCCCGTGCCGTCCGAGCCAGAACCTGTCAGCGACGTCGACCTCGATTCGGACGCCGATCTGTCATGGGAGCCGGCAGATGACGGCGCCGAGCCGTTCGCCGGGTTCGTCGTCGCGATCGACGGCCCCGCAGGGTCCGGAAAGTCGACGGTGGCACGGGCCGTGGCCGAGGCGCTCGGCATCCCGCACGTGGACACGGGGGCCCTGTACCGGGCCGCGGCGCTGGCCTGCCTGCGTGCCGGTGTCGACCTCGGCGATTCGCAAGGTTGTGCGGCCGTGGCCACGCGCGTCACGATCCGCCGCGACAACGACCGCACCTGCCTGGACGGCGAGGACGTCGAGGACGAGATCCGCGATACCGCAGTGACCGCTGCGGTGTCGCAGGTCTCTGCCCATGCCGGGGTACGTCAGGCTCTGGCGCCGGCGCAGCGAGATGCGGTCACGCCGCACGGTGGGGTCGTCGAAGGGCGGGACATCGGCACCGTCGTGCTTCCCGACGCCGACCTCAAGGTGTTTCTCACCGCATCCGTCCAGGCCCGGGCACGTCGGCGAGCCGACCAGTTGGATCGCGACGACGTCGAGGTGCTGGCGGACGAGATCGCGAAGCGCGACGCCCACGACGGCTCACGCGAGGTCTCGCCGCTCCTGCGGGCCGAGGATGCACAGGAGTTGAACACCACCGACATGGAACTGGACGATGTCGTCGCCGTGGTCGTGGACGCGGCCATCGACGTCCGCCTCGGGCCTGCCGCGCCTGCATTGGATCCGGTGACCGCACGTCGGTCGTTGCCTCGGGTCGCGATCGTGGGGCGGCCCAATGTGGGCAAGTCCACGCTGGTGAACCGCATCATCGGGCACCGCGTCGCGATCGTCGAGGAGAAGCCGGGCATCACGCGCGACCGGACCGAGCACCTGGCCGAATGGCTGGGTCGTGACTTCCTGGTCATCGACACCGGCGGCTGGGAACATGGCGCCCGCGGCATGGCTGCGAGGATCGTCGAGCAGGCCGAAGCGGCGATCGCGGATGCCGACGTCGTGTTGTTCGTGGTTGACGGAACACTCGGCCCGCTCGAGGACGACGAGCGCTATGCCCGGTCGCTCCGGCGCAGTGGTATCCCGACGATCCTCGTCGCCAACAAGATCGACGGCGACCGTCAGGAGGCCCTGGTCCACGAACTGTATTCCTTGGGCCTCGGTGCCGCCATGCCGGTGTCCGCACTGCACGGACGCGGCGTCGGTGACCTGCTGGCCGCGGCGATGGAGTCCCTGCCGGCGGCTGGTCCCGCACCCGACGAGGCGACGGTGCCGCGGGTCGCGATCGTCGGCAAGCCCAATGTGGGCAAGTCGTCGTTGTTCAACCAGCTGCTCGGTGAAGAACGTTCGATCGTCGATGCGGTGCCTCACACGACCCGGGACGCCGTCGACACGATGGTGGAGATCGATGGGCGTCCCTGGACCTTCGTCGACACTGCCGGCATGCGACGCAAGTATCGGCACGGTGAGGACACCGAGCTGTATTCGGTGGACCGCACGCGGTGGGCCGTCGAAGCCTGCGATCTGGTGCTGTTCGTCATCGATGCCTCGGAGCCGTTGGGAGAGCAGGACCAGCGGTTGGCCGCGTTGTTGCGGGACGCCGGTCGCGGCATCGTGCTGGTGTGCAACAAGTGGGACCTGGTCGACGAAGACCGCCGGGCTGACCTCGAACGGGAGCTCGATCGTCTGCTGTTCTTCGCGGCCTGGGCACCACGGGTCAACGTTTCGGCGCAGTCGGGTCGTGGCATCCGCCGCCTGCTGCCACAGCTGATCACGGTGTGGGAGAACTACGCACGACGCGTGCCTACGCGCGAACTCAACCGCCTTCTGGAGGACGCGACCGCCCAGCATGCCCCGCCGCGCCGTGGGCAGAAGCAGCTACGGATCCGGTACGCCACGCAGCCGGAGGTGCGGCCACCTCGATTCGTCCTCTTTTCGAACGGCTGGTTGCCGGACGGGTACCTGCGCTACCTCGAGCGGACCCTGCGCGAGACCTATGACTTCACCGGCGTGCCGTTGCTGCTCGACGACCGCCCCCGCACGCCCCGGGGGCCTGGTTCGCGGCGTCGTTCGGCGCGCTGAGACGGGTGGTTCGCCACCCCCCTCGCCACGCGATAGCGTGCGTCGTTCGCGGACGTCGTGTGCTTGCACGCGTCCTCGTCAACGGGCTGTGGCGCAGTCAGGTAGCGCACTCGTCTGGGGGGCGAGGGGTCGTCGGTTCAAGTCCGACCAGCCCGACCAGCATCACCGAGAGGCTCCGGGTGGATGACCATCCCGGGTCTCTCGGTGGGCCGGAACACCGTTGCCAAGGCCGACCGGCCCGACGAGCTGCTGCGAGGGATCGATGGGCGCGTTCGACCGCTGGTTCGACGTCGGGGGCAAGGATGGCCCACAAGAGGTCAGCAACCGCGTTCTCACCGTTGCCAACGCCCTGTCCGCGGCGCGGCTGGCCGCTCTTCCGCTGATCTACGTCGACCTTGTCGGTGAGCGCTATCTGCGGGCGCTCCTGGTCCTCATCGTCTTCGCCGCGACCGACTGGCTGGACGGATACGTCGCCCGGCGCTTCGACCAGGTCACGCGCATCGGCCAGCTGTTGGACCCCATCAGTGACCGCGCGCTGTTCGTGGTCGTCGGCATTGGGTTCATCGTCAGCGGCGTCATGCCGCTGTGGGCCGTCCTGGTGCTGTTCGTTCGGGACGTGTTGATCCTGGCCGGGGGAGCGTTACTGTTGCTGCGAGGCAGCCGCCCCCCGGACGTGACCCGGATCGGCAAGGCCGCCACATTCGGGTTGATGTTCGCCCTGCCGTTCTTCCTCGGCGCGGCCGTCGTCGGCGACGGCCCGACGGACCCCGAACCGATCCTGTATGTGATTGCCTGGATCACCTACACCATCAACGCGACGCTGTACTGGATCTCGGCGCTCGGGTATCTGCGGGCCGTGCTGTCCACGGAACGTGTCGGCTAGAGTCGTCGTCCGACGCCGCCCAGGAAGGACGAACCACCGTGGCCGAACAGGTTCCAAGCGATCTGCGCTACACCGCCGAGCACGAATGGATCCGGGTCGAAGGGGAGCTCCTGCATGTCGGCATCACCGACTATGCACAGGAGCAGCTCGGCGATGTCGTCTATGTCGATCTGCCCGGCCCCGGCGCCGAGGTCCAGGCGGGACAACCGTTCGGCGAGGTCGAGTCGACCAAGTCCGTGTCGGATCTGTTCGCCCCGGCCAGCGGCTCGATCGAAGCACGCAATGACGCACTGGACGAGCGACCGGAACTGGTCAACAGTGACCCGTACGGTGAGGGCTGGTTGGTCACTATTCGCGCGTCGGATCCGTCGGCGGTCGAGGGCTTCATGGACGCGGCCGCGTATCAGGATCTGCTCCCCGGCTGAGCGTCACGCGTGGCCCCGGCCAGGCCGCGGCGACCGAAGCCTGGATGTACCGTTGAACCAGGGATTGGACTACCCTCACGCCACCACGATGGCCGACGACCGAAAGCCGCTCACATGGGCGACAAACGGCTTGACCGCAACCTTGCACCTACGCTCGACCCTGCACGCGACGAAATCAGCCTCAACCTCCACCAGAAGGTGATACTTCCGGCAACGGAGGAGCGGGGCTCGTGGACCGGTGCGACCCGTTGGAGGTCCGTACGTGCGATGTGAAGCGTGTGACGAACCGATCCCTGACGGGGCGAACTTCTGCCCGTCCTGCGGAGCCGCCGTGCCCACGCCCGGTGGCACGGAGAACACCACGGCGGCCATCGACGTCGGTGCACTCGATCCGCAGCATGTGGTCGACGAGGTGCCGGAGATGCCTCCCGGCACCGGGATGCTGGTGGTTGTCCGCGGCCCGAACGCCGGATCACGTTTCCTGATGGACCGCGAGACCACGACGGTCGGTCGGCACCCGGATTCGGACATCTTCCTCGACGACGTCACGGTGTCCCGGCGACATGCCGAGCTGGTGCAGAACGATCTCGGCGTGACGTTGCAGGACCTCGGCAGCCTGAACGGCACCTACGTGAACGGCGATCGTGTCGACGAGCGGCAACTGGGGACCGGCGACGAGGTGCAGGTCGGCCGCTTCAAGTTGTTGTACCTCGGCAGCCCGGGGGCGCAGGCGGTTCCCGAACCGTGAGGACCACCACCATCGGCGACGTGCTCAATCGTCTTCGCGACGACTTCGAGGACATCACGATCTCGAAGATCCGCTTCCTCGAAGCCGAGGGGTTGATCAACCCGGATCGGACCGATTCCGGCTACCGCAAGTTCACCGAAGCCGACGTGGATCGGCTGCGCTACGTGCTGCGGGCCCAGCGGGACCGGTATCTGCCTCTCAAGGTGATCAAGGAAGAGCTCGATCGCATCGATGCGGGATTGCCGGTGTCCGATCCGCAGACGCCCGAGGCGCCGGTGTCGATGGATACGGCAACCAGCGATGCCCAACCGAGCTTGCTCGAGACCTCGCTGACCGACGTCGCGCTGTCGGATCGGGAACTCGCCGAGGCCGCCGGAGTGGCTGACGACGACCTGGCCGCGCTGCGTGACCACGGGCTGATCGGTGCCGCCCCGCATGACGGCCCGGCGCTGCAGGTCGCGACCATCGCCGGCAGGCTGCTGGCCGCCGGACTCGAGGTCCGGCACCTGCGGATGTATCGACAGTTCGCCGACCGCGAGGCTGCACTGGTCGAGCAACGGGTGGCCCCGTCCCTGCGACAACGCAACCCGGACAGTCGCCGGGCCGCGACCCGTGCCGCCGAGGAGTTGGTCGCCCTCGGAACGGACCTGCAGCGGGCGCTGTTGGCAGGCATGCTGCAGGACATCCTGCGCACGTGACGATCAGACGCTCGGATTCGCCGCGACGGCGGCTGGCCGTCGGTGTCGCCGGGGCGCTCCTGGTCAGCGTGGTGGCCCTACCCGCCACCGCGCAACCGGCGCCACCCGTGCTGCCGGAGCCGGACCTGACCGAGGCGCCTGCCGTCAGTTGGCCCGACCCGTCCGACATCGACGCGGCCGCGTATGTGCTCGTCGAGGCCGCCACCGGGCAGCGTCTGGCTGAGCGGGCCGCCGACACGTCTCGGCCCGTGGCATCGACCGTCAAACTGCTGACGGCATGGTCGGTGATCCAACGCAGCGACCTGGACGATCCGGTGATGGTCGGCGAGGAGGTCGTCGGAGTCACCGGATCCGGCGCCGGCGTCGAGCCGGGGGAGCAGTGGACGGTCGAAGAACTGCTGGATGGCCTGCTGTCGCGTAGCGGCAACGACGCCGCCGAAGCGCTGGCCGTCCATGTCGGTGGCACCCGTGAAGCGTTCCTTGACCTGATGGAGGCTGATGCTGCGGCCCTTGGGGTCCGTGACCTGGACCTGAAGAGTCCGTCGGGGCTCGATGACACGCAGGTGCTCTCGGCGCACGACCTGTCACGCATCGCTCTGGCGATCCTGCAGGACGACCACCTGCCCGACCTGCTGGATCGGCGGATCGTGGCTCTTCCCGGGCAGCCGGCGGCTGAGACCCGCAACGAGCTGCTGGAGCGGTATCGCGGTGCGACCGGCATGAAGACGGGGTTCACCACGGCGGCGGGGTACAGCCTGGTCGGCAGTGCCCGCCGGGGCGGCCGGGACCTGGTGGCCGTGGTCCTCGGAGCGGGGGAGGACCCCGCGCGATTCGAGGCCGCCGCTGCTTTGCTCGACTTCGGCTACGACGACACGGTGATCACCGAGGTCGCCACGGCGATCCGGTTCGCCGTGGCGGGCGGGGACATCGCTCTGGAGGTGCCCCCGACGCCCATCACGGTGCCCGCGGACAGTGCTGCGTCGCTGCAACTCAACCTGCCCGTGCGTCCCCCCGAAGCGCCGGTGCCGTTTCCGATCCTCGTGGATGGCGAGGAACTGGGGGTGGTGGAGGCCGCGCCGACGGGCCGGCCAGCTGCGGTCACGTCCGGATCCGGGCAACTGGGGCGTGCCCTGGTCGATGGCGCGTACGCTGCGCTGCGCGCCGCGAGTGCAGCTGGCACGCTGTAGCCAATCCGAAGGTCAGACCTGGCGGCGGCTCGTGCAGGCGAGGTGAACAGGAGCGCGACATGATCGAGATGGAACTGGTCGGCGTGCGCGTCGAGTTGCCCGCCAATCAGCCGATCGTTCTGCTGAAGGAGCGCGACGGCAGCCGGTATCTCCCCATCTGGATCGGTGCTGTGGAGGCCACGGCCATCGCCTTCGCCCTCCAGGGGGTCGAGACCCCGCGGCCGCTCACGCACGATCTGTTCATCGACGTGCTCGAATCGTTGCAGGTCGACCTGGTAGCGGTCCACGTCACGGCCCTGCAGGACGGCACCTTCTACGCCGAACTCAAACTCCAGCGCGGCGAGGAGGACTGGAGCGTCTCTGCGCGTCCCTCCGACGCCATCGCCCTGGCGAGCCGGTTGGACGAGGTTCCGGTCTTCGCCGCCAGCGACGTCCTGGATGACGCCGGGCTGGAAATCGAACCCACCGACGGTGACGCGGAAGAGGGTGTCAACGCCGAGGAGACGGTCCGTGAGTTCCGCGAATTCCTCGATGACGTCTCACCCGAAGACTTCGGCGGCTGACACGCACCTTCGCGCGTCCTGCTCGGGGACCGCATGGCGCGCTGAGCGCGCGGGGAGCGGTTCGGTGCGCCCGCTCACGCTGCGTGGTCGTCGCCGCGAGAGGCGCTAGCTCCAGCTAGCACACCCTGCGGCGCGCGCCCAGAAGGCCCCGTGGGGGTCGCTGCGGCTGCTCGTCCACGCGTCGAGGGTGGCGGGGTGCCGGGCGGGAGCCTCCACCTCGATGCGTACTGGAGGGTCTTGGGTGCAAACATCCCGTTGACAGCCGCGCCGGTGCCGACGTACCGTCATCGGAGAAGTTCCATGCATGTCATACACCTGTAGGACGGCCATCGGACGCACGGTCGGATGTGGAGTGCCGAGCACCGGCACACTCCACCGGGCAGCCGGATCACCCTAGGGAGCACCATGAGCACCGCGATCACCTCCGGGACCGGGCACGCGATCACCTCCGGGACCGGACAGTTGTCCTTCGATGTCGGCGACAGCGACGCGGATCGCTCCGGCTACCGCGCTCCGACGGTGTGCAAGATCGTCGGCGTCACCTACCGGCAACTCGACTACTGGGCGCGGACGGGGTTGGTGGAGCCCTCACTGCGCAAGGCCGGTGGTTCGGGCACCCAGCGCCTGTACTCCTTCGACGACGTTGTGCGCATCCGGCTCGTGAAGCGGCTGCTGGACACGGGCGTGTCATTGCAGAAGGTGCGATTGGCGATCGAGGAACTGCAGGCCCGCGGCCAGACGCTGGCCGACTCCACGCTGGTGTCCGACGGGGTGTCGGTCTACGCGATCGATGACGACCGGCAGCTGCTGGATCTGCTCAAGCGCGGGCAGGGCGTGTTCGCCATCGCCCTGGACCCGGTGGTCGACGAACTCAAGGGCGAGGTCACCGCATTCCCGATGGAACGCGTCGAGGCGGCTCCGGTGCGCGCCGACGATGGCGACGCCGACGTGGTGTTGATCGCCGAGCGATAGGACCGCTGCCTGCTCGCGTTCGCTCGGGCCTGCCCCGTTGGTTCGGGTCAGTCGTCGCGCGGATCGAGCCACCGCAACAGCGTGCGAACACCGACCCCGGTGCCATGCCGGGGGAGGTGGTAGCGATCGTGGTCCTGCCAGAAGGGTCCGGCGATGTCCAGGTGGGCCCAGGGCAACCCGTCGACGAATTCCCGCAGGAACAGCCCGGCCATGGTCGCGCCCGCTTCGTCCCCGCGGCCGAGGTTTTCGAGGTCGGCCACATCTGATTCGAGGTTGTCCCGGAGCTCTTCCCACAGCGGCAGATGCCACATCGGCTCACCCGCGGACCGCGAGGCCCGGAGCAGTTGTCGCAGCAGGTCGTCGTCGTTCGAGAAGATCCCGGTGGCCCGCTTGCCGATCGCGCGGAACACCGCACCGGTGAGCGTGGCGACGTCGACGATTGCGTCCGGCTGCGCCTCGGCAGCCAGTGCCAGACCGTCGGCCAGCACCAGCCGGCCCTCCGCGTCGGTGTTCATCACCTCGACCGTCGTCCCACCCCGGATCGTGATGACGTCCGATGGCCGTTGCGCGTCGGCACCGGGCATGTTCTCCGCCAGGCACACCTCACCGTGAACCTCAACGGGAACCTTGAGGTCGGCCAGGGCCGTGAACACGGCGATGATGACCGCGGCGCCTCCCATGTCGCCCTTCATCTCGTTCATGATGGACGATGGACGTTTGAGCGAGATCCCGCCGGTGTCGAACGTGATGCCCTTGCCGACCAGAGCGACGCGCGCCACCGGATCGGCGGGACGGTAGGACAGCCGCAGCAGCCGTGGCGGTCGTGCGGAGCCCCGGGCGACGGCCAGCAGGCCACCACAGCCTTCGGCGGCCAGACGCTGCTCGTCCCAGACCTCGACCTGAACGTCGTCGGGAAGCAGCGCGCGGGCGGCATCGACGACCTCAACGGGGCCGAGCACATTGGGAGGCGTGGAGACGAGGTCCGCAGCGACTCCTTGGGCCCGGGCGTGGGTGCGTGCACGTGAAAAGTGGTGATTGGCGTCGTCGACGGCGGCGGACGGGACCACGAAGGTGACATCCGTCAGGCGGATCGGCGGTGGGTCGGCCAGGTACGTGTCGTACCGGTACGCACCCAGCAGGGCGCCCTCGGCCGCTGCCCGCAACGTGGCACCGGACGGGTTGGTGAGGGCAACGGTGGTTGCCACCGTGTGGACCTGGGTGGAGACCGCACGGATAGCGCTCCCCATCGCTCGCCGGACCTGGTCGTCGGACAACTCATCCAGCCGACCGAGGCCGACCAAGGTGAGTCGTCCCCACGGCTGGCCTGGCGCGGCCACATGCAGGATCTCGCCGACCTTGCCGCGAAAGCCGGCATCACGGGGCACGTCCGTCAATCCGATGGCGCGCAACGCCGTTTCCGTCCCTGGTCCCTCGATGGCGCCGCGGAAGACCGGCACGAGCAGCGCATCGACGTCCAGTTCCGTGAGCGCATCCGTGGTCACGTGCAGGCTGGGAAGGTTGGGCACCGTGGCTCCGGCTGCTCGACGATCGGGGTCGTGACGAGCCTAATGCCGCGCGACCGGTCCGAAACCGACCGTTGTTCCGAAGGGCAGGAAAGCGGCGGTCGCACGGGCGCTCGGGCCACCAGGGGCCTGGCGGGGCTATCCTTGCGTCGGCTCCAATCTGCACGTCGTCCAATGTCCACGCTGAAGGCCGTGACCATGACCGATGACGTCGCGACGCCCGCCATCCGCCTGCGCGGTGTGACCAAGCGCTTCCCGGGGGCCGATGCCGACGCGGTCACTGACCTTGACCTCGACGTCGATCGCGGTTCGATTGTCGCACTCATCGGACCGTCGGGCTGCGGCAAGACCACGACCTTGCGCATGATCAACCGATTGATCGAACCGACGGCCGGATTGATCGAGATCGGGGGCCACGACATCAGCCAGCAGCCGGCCATGCAGCTGCGTCGAGGTATCGGCTACGTGATCCAGGAGGTGGGGCTGTTCCCGCACCGCACCGTGGCGGCGAACATCGCCACCGTGCCCCGCACGCTCGGCTGGGATCGCAGCCGGATCGACGACCGGGTCAGCGAGCTCGCCGAGGTGGTGGGAATCGATCTTTCGATGCTGTCGCGCTACCCCGACGAGCTGTCGGGCGGCCAACAGCAGCGGGTCGGCGTCGCCCGGGCCCTGGCCGCCGATCCACCCGTGTTGCTGATGGATGAGCCGTTCGGTGCGGTGGATCCGATCGTGCGGGGGCGGCTCCAGGACGAGCTGCTGGAACTGCAGCAGCGGGTGAGAAAGACCATCGTGCTGGTGACCCACGACCTCGACGAGGCCGTCCGGGTGGCTGACCGCGTCGCGTTGTTGAACGTTGGTGGTGTCG
>JBDNIX010000197.1:0-2656 GCA_041688045.1 Nitriliruptoraceae bacterium | reverse complement strand
TCACGAACCCCGGGTCGGGCTTGTCGTAGCCCAGCGACAGGGCGGTCGTCGCGACGACCGCGACCAGCTGGTTGGCCTCAAGCGCCACCTGGAGCCCGGCGCGGGCGTCCGCATCCAGCCGCGAGGTGTGGGCCCGCACGTCGTGACCCCCGGCGGCCAGGAAGGCGGCGGTGCAGCCCAGGATCTGCGCCCGGAACCGGGGGTGGTTGAGCTGTCCGGGCGACACCAGCAGCGGCGAGACGATCAGCGTCGGGCCGGCGCCCGCATCGCGCAGCAGCTCGCCCACGGACGGTCGGTCGTCGCGCTGCTGGGGCCGGGCCGAGGTGATCCGTCCGTCCGGCGCGACGATGAAGTCGCCGCCCAGCTGCAGGATGTCGGTGCCGCCCGGCCGCAGCCGGTCGCCGGCCCGCACCAGCCGCCAGTGGACGCGGTAGACGTTGGGGTCGAGCCAGATGTCCCGGCGACGTGCCCGCGTGAGTCCCCAGGCGGGGTAGGTCGAGCGGTCGCGGTCGACCAGGACCGGGAACGGCAGGCCGTCGGGGTCGATCCCGTCCAGCATCGTGCGGCGGATCAAGGCCGGCTCATCGAAGATGACGAACAGCGCGGCCGCGTCGAGCGCCGCCCAGCGGTCCCACCGGTCGCGCACCTTCACGAGGTGCGATCGGCAGATCAGTCAACCGGCGTGCCGGAGGAACGACACCAGGACCGCCCGTCCCCGCAGGTCGCCCAGCGAGGTCGGCACGCCGTCGAGGGTGGGCAGCTCCAGGGCCGGTGCCGGCTCGCCGGGGGTGGGGGCGGTCGGCATCGGGGCTGGCTCCCGGTCGGTCGGGTCGGACGGCCGTTCGAGACGGTACCGCGCTGGTCCGGGTGGCCCCGCCGGGACCGGTCACGACCCCTCGGCCTGGCGCTGGCAGTAGCGGGACCGCGCCGCCGCCGGCAGGCGGGGTTCTCCGCCGCGGCCAGCCGGACACCGAACTCATAGGCCTGCTCACGCCAGTGGCTGATGAGCGCGGTCGCGTCCACCTCGGTGCCGGCGGGAAGGAGCATGTCAGTCAGGGTCACGAGCTCGGGGTCGTACCGGGTGGCGGCCCGTGCCAGCATCGGCTCGCGCACGACATCGATCACGTCATCCACCCGGAAGAAGTCCGAGGGGTCGTCGGCTATCAACGCCGGCCCGGCGCTCAGTTGCTGCGCCACGGCGTAGGTCAGGTCACAGCCGATGTGCGCGTTCATCCCGAGCAGCACGTCGACGGCGGCGGTGACGCGCTCCTCGTCGGCCGCGTCGAAGGCGATCCGCCAGGCTGGGGGGACCTCGTCGTGGCGACCCGCCCGCCAGTTGTCGATCGCGTGGAAGTACAGCACGGCGAACAGGGCATCCAGGTGGGCGATCTCGGCGGGGTCGTCGAAGAAGCCCTCCCGGCTGACGTGCTCCTCCACCCCCCGCGTGGTCCGCAGGTAGGTGAACGCGAAGGGAGCGGCATGGTCGCAGCCGAGCGCGTCGGTCCGTGCCTGCATCTCGGCGACCACCGCCTCGAGGCAGCGGGGCTCGCCGGCGTTGCACGGGTTGGCCGCACCGGACTCGACCCCCGGGGTGAGGTCCGCGGCGAGGGCAGCCCAGGCCTCGGTGCGGGGTTCGTGCGGCGTGACTGGGGCCGGGCCGAACCCGGCGCCCGGGCCGGGCGGCGACGGCGCCGTCGACGGTGCGTAGCTCACGCAGGCGGTCATCGAAGCGCTGGAGCTCGTTGAGATCGACCGTGGTGGCGGCGCCGGTGACACCCCACTGGGCGCTGGACAGCAGGCTGACCTCACGCAGGACGGGGCGGTCGACGATCTCCGGCAGGACCACCCCGGCGGCGGTGATCAGCTGCACGATCAACAGGATCGGCAGCACGCTGGTGCCCCGCTGGGGCGAGCCCGCCAACGCGGACAGCAGTAGTCCCTGGGCCATCGCGGCGATGCCGGTCAACGCCACGATCACCGTGATCTCCAACGGGGCGAAGCCGAGCAGAACCGCATCGGTCGGGCCCCCCTGGCGGGCCAGTACCAACCCCGTCAGCACCAGCGCCTGCAGGACGGTCAGTCCGGTCAGCACGATCGCCTTCGACGCGACGTAGGCTGACAACGACAGGCCGACGGTGCGTTCGCGCCGCAGGATCGGCAGCTCCCGGGCGATCTCCCGGATGGCGTTGTTCGCGCCCAGCCAGGTCGCGGCCACCATCAGCAGGAAGAGCACCAGGCCGGCGGCCGAGACGAACCGGACCTCGGTCTCCGGCGGGAGACCCAGCTCGCCGGCAGGGCCACGAGCAGCAGGAGCCCGAGCACCGGTGCTTGGCCGAGCAGCAGGGCGAGGTTGCGTCGGTCGGCAACCAGGACCTCGAGGTAGCGGGTCGTCAACGTGCCGAGCTGCGCCCACCAGCCCTGCGCCGCGACGTGCGTGACGGTGTCCGGCAGGTCGCCCCGGGGTCGCTGCGGGCCGTGCGGCTCGAACCGCCAGTCACGGTCCGGGTCCGCGGTGAGCGCCGCGAACACCTCATCGAGCTGCTCGAGGCCGAAGTGCGTCGGCGCGGTCTGCGGCAAGCCGACGTAGGCGGGTACGCCACCCGGTGCCAGCATCAGGATCTGGTCGCACAGCCGGAGGTTCGCGATCTCGTGGGTG
>JBDNIX010000196.1:0-8464 GCA_041688045.1 Nitriliruptoraceae bacterium | reverse complement strand
CCAGAACCCCGACGCCGCCACAACGTTCACCGTGTCGGCTCGCCCGCTCGACACGACGGGCGAAGCCAGATTCTCGCACTTCTCTGACGACTGGCGCCAGGAACTCGTGGTCGATTCCCGGGGCAGCACCGCGGAAGGCTTCCCACCGCACTGGGTCGTGACGGCCGATTTCCCCCAACCCGGCTGCTGGGAGCTTCGCATTACCGGCGACCAGGTCGACGACACCGTGGTCATCCCGGTCCCCGCCACAAACGACGCGAACGGCTGATGACGTTTGCTCTACATCCGAGCACGCCGGCATACAGCGAGCACCTCACCCGCCCACGAGCCCAACCAGGACGAGTTGTCGCTGACCCGGGGACGACTCCCGTAGGCGCTACCCACGCGTCTTGTCAGCGCACCGCCACAGTGCGGTCCTTGCCGCGCGGACCGCATCGGCGTAGCCGGATCGGACGCGAAGCGGCCAGCTGTGGACGCGTGGCCGAGTTGGCTGCCGGGCGCGCGAGCGTCACCGTGACGAGGTGCGCTGACCATTCCCTGGCTCGATGATCGGCAACGCCCGAACACGAAGTCGCCACTCCTCGACGACCACGACGGCACCGGCGTGTAGGTCCGACTCGACCGCCGGCAGGTTCGCGAGCAGCAACGCAGCCTGTTCCCGTGGGCGGCGACCGGCCTGCCGGTGGAACAGGACGACGGACGGCTCCGCAGCCTGCCGTGCGGCCAGCAGCTCACCGAAGTCCGTGTCCGCTGCCACGATCACACGACCATCCCGGGCAGCACGTTCGAGGATGTCTGCATCCGGAGCGTCCAGCCGCAGCACCTCACCGACGTGGACCGCATCGTGCCCGGCCCGGCGCAATTCCTGCACGACCACCGGGGACATGCTCGCGTCGATCAGAAACTTCATCCCACCGGTCGCAGGGGCAGCTCACGCTCCCGGACAGCCTCGGCGGCGTAGCGGAGGGCCTCGGCGATGTCGTCGGCTTCCAGGTAGGAGAAGTCGGCCAGAATCTCCTCGACGGTCATGCCGTCGGCGACCATGCCAACCACGGTTGCCACCGGAACTCGCAGGCCGCGGATACAGGGCATACCTCCCAGCACTCCAGGATCGGTCGTGATTCGCTCGAACGTCATGGCCACCCTCCTCGAAGATCAGGGTACGTCCTGGCCAGGGCCCTGGAGCCGAGAGTCGTGTGCACCTGTGGGTCGCTCCTCCCGACCAGCGACTCGAGCACGACGGGGACTTCGGAACAGTTGTCCTCCGTAGCGCGCTGCCGCCTTCAACGTGGTCCTTGGCCGCAGGACCGCATCGGTGGGTGACGCCCCGGCTCTTCGCCGGGAGGACCGTGGTCAAGGCCGGTCGGATCGGTTCAGTCGCCCTGGAGGTAGCGCTGGATGACGGGGGCGACGACGGCGACGATGTCCTGGAGTGGTCGCTCGCGCAGTTCCGGCAGACCGAGGATCTCGCGGGCGACGACGATCCCGATGAGGTGGCTGGCCACCAGTTCGAGCCGGAGCTGGGGGTCGGGGCCGGTGATAAGCGGGGTCCCGTGCTCGAGCAGGGTGGTGTGGATGAAGCCGCGCACCATCGCGGCCGCATCCTCGTTGGTGGCTGCCGCCCGCAGCAGCGAGAACGTCGGTGATCCAGGCGCGGCGAACCGGCCGAGGTACATCGAGGTGATCTGTTCGCCGTAGGTCGCGGGCGGCATCGCGGCGATCGCGGCCAGGATCGCGCCGGGATCGACGGGTAGCTCGTGGGCGGCGACGAACAGCTCCCGTTTGGTGCGGAAGTGGTAGATCACCAGCGCCGGGTCGACGTCGGCGTCGGCGGCGATCGCGCGGATGGTGGCGCGGTCGAAGCCCCGCTCGCCGAACTGGGTTCGGGCAGCCGCCAGGATCGCTTGGCGGGTCGTCTCTGGGTCGCCGGGTCGTCGACCGACCGGCCGGTCCGTCACCACCCGTCCACCTCCACGTTCACGGGGTCCGGCGTCGCAGCGTGATCGCGCCCAGCGCGAGCGCTGCCAGCGAGATCGCCACCACGATCGCCAGGTCGCCGATCATCTGACCATCGACCGTGGCGGTCGCTCGCAGCTCGTCGAGTCCGTTGAAGGCGTAGGTCATCGGCATCGCCCAGGACACCCAGTGCAACGGCTGGGCCATGTCGGCGCGGGCGACGGCCAGCCCGCACAGCAGCAGCTGGGGGATCACGAAGGCGGGCATGAACTGCATGGCCTGGAACTCGGTGGAGGCGAACGCCGACAACAACAGCCCCATCGCCATGCCCAACACCCCGTTGGCGACCGAGAGCACGACGACGGCCCACAGCGGCCCGGCGACGTCGAGCCCGAGCAGGCCCACCCCGACCGCGAACAGCAGCACGGCCTGCACGACCGCGATCGCCCCGAACGCGAGCGCGTAGCCGAGGAGCAGGTCGAGCTTGGCCAGCGGCATCGACAGCAGACGTTCGAGCGTGCCTGACGTGCGTTCCCGCAGCATCGCGATCGAGGTGACCGCGAACATCAGGATCAGCGGAAAAATGCCCAGCAGAGGTAGACCGAACCGGTCGAACACCGGCCCGTCGTCGTTGATCACGAAGCGCACCACCGTGAGCAGCACCACGGGAACGACGAGCAGCAGCGCCACGGTCCGTGGGTCACCGCGAAGCTGCTGCAGGACGCGCACGGCGGTCCCGGCCACTATGGTCGGGGTCATCGTGCTCCACCTCCGACGAGCGCCAGGAAAGCGGCCTCCAGTCGGTCGCATCCGGTGCGTTCGCGCATCCCCTCGGGGGTGTCGTCGACCGCGAGCCGACCCTCGCGCAGGATGAAGATCCGCTCGCAGCGATCAGCCTCGTCCATCACGTGGCTGGAGATCAGCAGCGTCGCACCGTCGTCGGCGAGCCGGTCGAAGGTGTCCCACAGCTCCGCCCGCAGGACCGGGTCGAGGCCGACGGTGGGTTCGTCGAGCACGAGCAGGTCCGGGCCTCCGAGTAGCGCGGTGGCCAGCGAGACACGCGAGCGCTGACCACCGGAGAGCTCGGAGACGCGCCGGTCCGCGTGGTCGTGCAGCCCGACCGTGTCCAGGGCGGCATCGACGGCCTGCGCTGGTTGGCCGAGCACCCGCGCGAAGTAGCGCACGTTCTCGTCGATGGTCAGGTCGTCGTACACCGACGGTGCCTGGGTCACGTAGGCCACCCGCGAGCGCAGGGACCCGGCACCCGCGGGGCGACCGAGCACCTCGACCTCGCCCCGGACGTGGGCCTGCACCCCGACGATGGTGCGGATCAACGTGGTCTTGCCCGATCCGCTGGGACCGAGCAGGCCGGTGACGGAACCGGCCGCGATGTCGAGGCCGATCTCGTGGAGCACGCGTTTGCCGCCACGCACCACCGTGAGATCCCGGATGCGAACGGCCGGGCACACCGTGTCCACCTCGCCCTCCTTCCTCGATGACGCTCACAGGACAAGAACTCTACAGGTGTTGAGATACTTGGCAAGGGGTTCGCGCCGTCGCGCCCAGCCTCGTTCCGGCCGGAGATCGAGATCGACGGCCCAGGTGACACGGCTCCTGGTCGAGCAGATCGGCGCCATCGACGCGACCAGGCCCAGCGACCACCACGGGCACCTTGCCGCCGAGAAGCAGTGGGGCGTCGACCTACCCCTCAAGACGGTCCCGGACCTCCAGTAGGCAACGCCTGCAAGTTTCGCCAACGGGCCGCGCGCAGTGCGGTCCTTGGCCCGCAGGACCACAGCGGTAGGTCACGACCCCGGCCCTTCGCCGCAAGGACCGTGGTCAACGGTGGTCGGTTCCGGGGTCTGCAGCGGTTCTTCCCTGGTTGGTCGGAGCCTCGCGATGGGAGACGCATGGGGCTATCAGCCGCTCGGCGGGCTCGGAGGCAGGCGACGGGGCGTCAGCCGGCACGCCGCGAAGGACATGCCCTCCTTGTGCACGGCCGCGGCCGGCTACTCGACGTCGACCTCCAGCGGCGCGCAGTGAGGAAGGCCGTGGTTGCACACCCGCTAGCTGCCCAACTCAGCGACCTCGGGGATCTCCACCAGGTCCGGGCCGGAACCGATGATCCCGATGTCATCCCAGCCGCGACCTTCGGCGTCGTCGACCGCCCACCACTCGCCGGGCTCGTCGTCGAAGCCGGCCCCCGCCACCATGAAGTAGCGCAGGTCCCAGCCGTCACCGACCTGTAGCTCCAGCACGTAGCCGAGACCGCGTCCGTCCTCCTCGGGCCACTCGACCTCGATCACCTCGCCGGGACGAGCGGTGTCGGTCGACAGGACGATGCGGTCCGGCGCCAACGCCGCGTCCTCACGGAACGGCTCGATCGGCGGCGGCCCGGGATCACGTTCGACCGACACGCTGACGACCACGCCGTCCTCGATCGTGACGTTCATCCGCCCAGGCACCAGATCCGTCTGTAGGTCGCGGTTCTCACCGTCGCGGCGCACGATCCGCACGTCCGGCAGGTCAGCGACCTCATCCTCGCTGCGGCCGAGCAGATCATCAGCTCGCGCTTCGGCCGCCTCGTCGTCCACCTCACCATCAACGTCTCCCGTGACCGGCTCGGTGGTCAGCGGTCCGGCTACCGGCGGCGCATCGTCGGCGCAGCACGCCAGCACATCGCCAGCCAGCACCGTCGCCAACAGCAGGCAGGCGTGCGTCCTCAACGTGACCTCCTCGAGGTGTCCCGTGTGGGACAATCGTCACCGTGCCACCGGTTGCACCCCGGCGCCACGAGAGAACAGGGCGCAACGTTGCAGCTCTGTCCAAGTGCGGGCGATAACCATCGCGACGACGCCCGCATGGCGGTTGATCAGGCCCTGATCACGTTTGGCGCGGCTGTCAGTCGCTCGAGAGACGCTGCTCGAGCACGGCAATCTCGTGTTGGAGATCGTCAAGTCCGCCTGCAACGAGGATCGCCTGATCGATCACGGCGAGGGCCGCACCGTTCATCGAGCCTCCCTGGGTCTGCAAGACCGTGCTCGAGGCGGTCTGCCGGGCAGTGATTCGACCACCAAAGAGCTCCAGTCGACGCCGATGCAGCATCGCGAGACGCTGCTCCAGTCGGGCGCGCTCGTCTTTGGACAACGGCCGTGTCTCGCGCAATGCCGCTGCCTCCGCACGTAGATCGTCCTGTGCGCGCCGTAGCGCGTTGCGGGTTGCGAAGTCGTCGTTGGGGGTGTCCACGAGCTGCCGCTGGATCTCGGCCAGCTGCACCGTGACCGCCTGCAGCGCCACGAACGGATTCGGTCCGCCCGAGTCGCCGTTCTCGCTGATGTCGTTCACGCGATCCCCCGGCCATACCCCTGACCCACCAACGCTTCTCGAGAGCCCGAAGCGACAGGGAGACGATAGCTGTCCAACTCACTGGCAGCAGGCGAAGTGAAGCCCGTGCAACGCCCGGATCTTCACGCCATGAGTGACCGGGAGGTTGGTGCGGGGCGTGGGTCGGCTATGTGCCGAGCGTGGCCTGCAGATCCTTGATCCGGGCGGCCAGTGCTGGTCGCGTGCGTTCCGTTTCGAGGCGCACGAACCCGTAGCGTTCGTAGAAGGCCGCGGCGGCTGCATCGATCGCGTCGACGGTCATCAGCACGATCCCGACGTGTTCAGCGGCCGCCAGAACGTCGCGAACGGCGGTGGCCAGCAGCCGCTCGCCGAGCCCCTGGCCCTGGTGATCCTCGTGGATGGCCAGACGAGCCAACCGAACCGCCGGAACGGCGTCATAGCGTGGGACGCCTCTGACGAGTTGAGGCGGTGCAGCTCCGTAGGCGACGGCATGCGTTGCCAGCGAGTAGAACCCAACCACGGTGTCGTCATCGACGAGGACGGTGGTCCGGGCCGAACGGTTGCGCTGCTGGGCTTGCATTGCCGCGGTGTGGAACCACTCGTCGAGTTCGCCGCGGCCACACCGAAACGTCGAGCGGTCGTGGCTCTTGGCGAGCTTCTCGACCCTCATGTGCGCTCGAACGGTTCCGCGTCGGCGAGTCGCTTCGCCGCAAGCAGCTTCTGCGGTGGTACGTCGAGCCACGCCTCGAACTCCGCGGCCGCTCGATCGGCGACACGCAGCACCTGGGTGTCGGCGAGGATCTCGCGCGCTTGTTCGACGCCTGCTTCGATCACGAAGCGGGACACGGGCTTGCCGAGCTCGGCTGCGGCTTCACGCAACAGTCGGTCCTCTTGTTCGGTCAAGCGCGCATTCAGTCGCTGATCTCGCTCGATCGTCGCCACGGCACACCTCCTGTGTGAGTACGAGCGTACATACGGACTCGTCCGCTGGCAACGGAGCCCTTCGGTAGCAACAGCACCGAGTCCGTCCGTGGAAAAACGCACCCATTGCAACCAGCCACGATCCCGAACCGAGGAGTAGGTCGCCGTACGGACCTTGGCCTGCAGGACCGTGGTCGACGACGGCCCCGGCTGGACGCCTGCGGATTCTCCTCGGCGGTTTCGAGTGTCGACCGTCCGTGGCCTGTTTGGTGATGGTCCCGGAGTCGAGCTCCGACAGGAATGGCCATCCCGGATTCCGGTTGAGGCTCGGCGCTACGTGTCGGGCCTGCTGCCTCCGGTCGTGTTCGTGCTTTGCCGGCGGGCGACCGCGCCACGGCCCAACTATCTTGTTGCGCAGGCTAGTCGGCTGATTTACCGTGCAGTGCAGGATAGGTACGGAGGGCCCGGTGAGTAGCGACGAGACACGCGGGTCGCGGCTGCTGCGCGGCATCCTCGACGCGTGCCTGCTCGCCCTGGTCGTCGAACGCGACCGGTACGGCTACGAACTGGCGACCGCACTGCATGAGGCCGGGCTACCGATCGTGAAAGAGGGCTCGATCTACCCGCTGCTGTCGCGGTTGGAACGTCGTGGACTGCTCCAGAGCTACCGCACGCCCGCGGCCGGTGGACCGCCACGCCGCTACTACCGCATCACCTCCGACGGGCACCGTGAACTCGCTGCTGCCCGTGAGGTGTGGAGCGAGGTGTCGATCGGGGTCGACGCCGTGATCGGAAGGCACACACGCGATGACGACGGAGGCCCCACCGATGGCTGACCAGCGCCAGACCAGAGAGATCCGCCGGACCGTACGGCGGGTGAAGAACTACTGGTACCGGGCGGGCGTCCCACGCAAGGTGCGGCGCGACAAGGCCGAGGAGCTGCATGCCCACCTGCTCGAAGCGGTCAACGACGGCCGCCGGGTCGAGGATGTCGTCGGTCGCGATGTGGCCGCGTTCGCCTCGGAATGGGCTCAGGCCGAACGTCCGCGGCCGCTCCTCGATGTCTTCTTGCAGGTCGTCGCCGCGGTGACCCTGCTCCCCGGTGGGCTCGCGCTACTCAACCCGTGGCTGAACACGGCCCTCGGGCAGGACGACCCGCGGACCGGTCTCCCTGTCGAATCCCTTGCCTTCCTCGCGGTCTACGTTCCCGCACTCGTCGGTTGGCAGCTGGTTCGGGTGCTCCGTCACCGGCTCACCACCCAGCAGGCCGCCATCCTGGGCGTGCTGCTGTTCATCGCCTACGCCGTGGTGCTCTTCCCCGTCACCGGATGGGGCCGCAACACCGACGCGTTCGTCGTGCTGCAACCCACAACGGCCTGGACACTGGTGATCATCGGTACCGCCATACAGGGTCTGGCCTCCTGGCTGAAGCGCAGCAGGAGGTGACTGCATCGAACCTCCAACCCACGTTCCACCAGTGCGCACGGCTGGCCGACCGCCCGGCACAAACACGACCGGCGCGCCATCCATCCGCTGCCAGCGAATACGCCGTCGCGGCTACTCGGCCGCCAGCGGAACGACACCGACCACAGTGCGGTCCCTGGCCCGCAGGACCGTGATGGGTCCGAGCGTTCAGTAGCCGCCGGCGAGCTCGTGGACGATGGTGTAGGTGGCGTGGCGGTTGAGCGCATGTCGGGAACGGTCGTAGCGGCGGGTGGGTTTTGGATCGGCGTGACGGGCGAAGTCCTGCATGTCGCGTAGCGACACGCCGGCGTGGCTGGTGATCGCCGAGTGCCGTAGCCCGTGCGGAGTGCGATGAACCGGGATCCCTGCATCACGGGCGATCGCACCGACCAGGTACATGCACGTTGTACGCGGTCATCCGACGCCCTGCCTGGTTGACCAGCAGCGGGCCGCGGTCCCGGCCGTCGATCGCGAGAGCGACCGCCTGCATGGTCGGTGGAGTGATCGCAACGACGGTGGGTCGATCACCCTTGGTGGTGGTCAACTTGAGGGTGTGATGCCAGGAGTGGCTGCCGACGTCCTCGACGTTGCAGGCGATCAACTCCCCGCACCGCAACCCGTTCAAGCCCAAGCCGCATCGCGGCGGCCCACTGTGCGCCGCTGCGGACCTCAGCGGCGGCTAGCCAGTCGGTGAGTTGGTGGCGGGTCAGGCTCGCGGTGCCCGATTCGCCCGGTCGTGACGGTTGTTGTCGGCCATGCTGTTTGTCGCTGGTGGCGT
>JBDNIX010000195.1:0-7975 GCA_041688045.1 Nitriliruptoraceae bacterium | reverse complement strand
GTCGGCGGTTCGACCCCGCCCCTGACCACTTCCGAATTCGGGCTCCTAGACCCCTCTAAGGGCCCGTTTTCCGTTTTCAGCGAGGGGCTGTCCACAGGCCTTCATGCCCAAATCGTGCCCAACCGGTTTGGCCAACGTACGGTTGTCGGACGGACGAACGAGGTCAATGTGGGGGTCCGCGAGCTGCCACCCGACGCGCTCCATGCTCGGGTGATGATCGACGGAGTGCGCCATACTGAGACATTCGCGACACGCCAGGACGCCGAGGATTGGCAGGTCGTCACGCCAGCGCGAGCGATCACTGGGTCGCTGCCCGGTCGGCTGACGGTCCGCGAGTACTCGGTGCGTTGGTTGCAGGGCTACGCGCCATGCAACAGCTCGACGGACTTCTGACTGGCCCCGACGGCACCATCGCCCCGGCCTTCAACGGACTGCGGGACGCGTTCGTGGCCGCCCACCAGCCCCGCAGCCTGATCGTGTGGCTCGACCGCAGCCCCGGCGCCATCCTGCTCGGTCGGCTCGCCACCGGTCAGATCGACCTCGACCACACCACCCCCGATCGGCTCGAGCAGGCCCCGGCGCTGCACCATCTGCGGCAGCTGCTGATCGCCGTGGGTGCGCTGCCCGAACGCGACCCGTATGTCGCCGCGGTGGAACATGCCATCCGCCGTCACGAAGCCATCCTCACCGCCCCGGCCAGCCGGCGCGCCCTACGGGCCTACGGCATGTGGCACGAGCTCGCCGGGCTGCGGCGCCGCTGGCCTGCCGGGGACACGCCACCGGCGGCCGCCACCGCCGCCCAAGATCGGCTCCGCGTCGCCGCCCAGCTGCTGCGCTACCTCGAAGACCGCGACATCCCGCTCGACGGTGTCGACCAGATCATGCTCGACGCCTGGCTGGGCGCAGCCACCTCGACCCGGGGGCCACGTGCGGCCGTTCGTGCTGTTCGCGTCCCGCCGCGGCCTGGCCCCGCCCCGCCTTGACGTCCCGCTGCCTCGGTCGCGCGACGAGTCGACAAGCCCGGCGTTGGCCGCGGAGCAGCGCTGGCGGCTGGCCCGCCGCCTGCTCCACGACGACAGTCTCGACCCTGCCGACCGGGTTGTCGGCGCGCTGGTGCTGCTTTACGCCCAGCCCGTCACCCGGATCGCCCGGCTCACCCTCGCCGACATCACCGACCACGGCGGCCGGCTGTCCCTGACCTTCGGCAAAGACCACCTCGAGATCCCCCAACCGCTGGCCGGGCTGCTCCGCCAGCTGCCGTGGCGCCGCCAGATCGGCCCCTCCGGTGTCGTCCCCGGGGCCGACCGGTGGCTGTTCCCCGGCCGGCAAGCCGGCCGCCACATCCACCCCGATCATCTTCGGCGCCGCATGCTCGACCTCGGCCTCCCGCCGCGGGCCGCCCGCCACGTCGCCCTGCTCCAGCTCGCCCGCGAGGTCCCCGCCGCCGAGCTCGCCGACACTCTCAACATCGATGTCGGCACCGCCACCCGCTGGGCTGCCCGCTCCGGCGCCAACTGGACCGGCTACGCCGCCGACCGGCTTCAACCCTGACACGTCCCACCGGTCCGGGCGGCGCGAAGCACGCGGCCCTGGAACGCCGCCCTCACGTCGTGCGGTCAGCGAAGGTCGGGTGCGGTGAGACAGACTGTCGTCCACCTGGTGACACGCACCGCCCGGCTGGTGCGTGTGCACTCCCCAACGACCAAGGCAGCCTCGGTGCACAACGCGGCTCGAGACCAAGCGGCGGCGTTCTACCGCGCCGAATATCCGCGCCTGGTCGGCTGGCTCACCCTCTACGTGGGGGACCGGTCGGTCGCGGAGGAGCTGGCCCAGGACGCCCTGCTGCGGGCGCTACGCCGCTGGCGGCACGTATCACGCCTGAAGTCCCCAGGCGGATGGACCTGGCGGGTCGCGTTGAACCTGGCCAACAGCACCCTGCGCCGCCACGGTGCCCAGCGGCGTGCACTACGCCGGCTCGAAGCCGACCACACGGATGGTGGCGACCCGGCAGATGCGGCCGGCACGGTGGCGATCCAGCAGGCGGTGGCAGCCCTGCCCGATCGGCAGCGAACCGCAGTGATCCTGCGCTACTACCTCGACCTGCCGGTGGAGGACACCGCGGCCCGCATGGGCATCTCGCAGGACGCGGTCCGGTCGCTGACGAAACGGGGCATCGCCGCACTCCGCGACCGGCTTGGTGACCGACCCATGCTCGAGGAGGTCGACGATGTCTGACGACACCCGCCAGCTGCTGCATGCCGCGTCCCCGCAGCCCGATCCGCCCGACGACTTCGACATGGTGTGGGCTCGGGCCCGGCGTCAGCGGCGGACGCGGCAGGTCGCCGCCGTACTTGGTGCGGCAGCGGTGCTCGCTGTCGCTAGCGTCATGCTGCCCGAGATGCTGGAGGGCCCTCCGCCCGGCGGTCTGGAGATCGTCGGGGAACCCGACCAGGCGAACTGGCCCGACGTCCGCGGCGGGGTCTGGCGGATGCCGCTCGACGCGATCCCGCAGGGAGTCACGGCCGGGGTGGTCGAGGACCGCCAGGTGTTCTTCGTCCGCGACGGTGAGACCGTCGACGTGCTGCTCGCGGCCGCCCAGCACCTGCCCAACGAGGGTTTGTGGTGGTGCCCCGACGAGCAGCTGTTCGCCTCCCCAACTCATGGTGAACTGTTCGACCGCGACGGCCAGGCTCTCTTCGGGCCCGCGGACCGTGATCTCGACCGGCTCACCTCCGAGGTTCGCGACGGCACGCTGCTCGTCGACCCCGCCACGGTGCTGCCCGGCGGTCCGGCCGAGCCGGCCGACGCTATCGGCGAGGTGCTCCCCGCCGGGCAGGCCCACGCTTACGAGCAGGCATGGAACGGCGGGTTCTTCGTCACGGTCGGCGCTCTGGCCGGAACGTCCACGGTGTCGCTGCGTCGCAGCTTCCAGGCCGGGCTCTCCCGGCAGCTCCAGCACGAACTCGACCTCGCCACCTCCGAGGTCGATGCCAGCGCCGCCGCCGGGTGGGAACTCCGGATCCGTCGCACCCTGGACCAGGGCGCGTTCCGGCCGGTGTTTCAACCGATCTACGGGCTCGACGACGGACGGCTGCTCGCCGTCGAGGCGCTCACCAGGTTCGACACCGAACCGATCCATCCACCCGACGTGTGGTTCACCCATGCGACCCAGGCTGGGCTTGGTGTCGAGCTGGAGCTCGCCGCGATCAAGATCGCGCTCGAGGCCAGCAGCGGACTTCCCGCCGAGGTCGCACTGTCGTTCAATGCCTCGCCTGCGACGCTCGCGGACGAACGGTTGCTGCAGCTGCTGGACTGGCACTTCGGACGGCCGCTGATCGTCGAGGTCACCGAGCACGCCATCATCGATGATTACCACCAGCTCGACGCCTGCCTCGCCGGGCTGCGGGCGCGCGAGGTCAAACTTGCGGTCGATGATGCCGGGGCGGGGTTCGCGAGCCTTCGTCACATCGTGCGGCTGCAGCCCGACTACATCAAGCTCGATGTGAGCCTGACCCAGAACCTCGGTAGTGATCCTGTCCGCCGGGCGCTAGCGGACTGTCTGGTCCAGTTCGCCCGCCGAACCGGCAGCGTCATCATCGCCGAAGGGATCGAAACCGCCGCGGACCTTGCAACCTGGCAGCACCTCGGCGCCCACGCCGCCCAAGGCTACCTGCTTGGGCGGCCCGGGCCGCTGCCCGCAGCATCGTGGACCGATGCACCTATGCCCCCAGGCAGCGACAGCCACCGACGGATCCAAGCCAGCGCAGCACCCCGATAACGCGCAGGCGCCCGCTGTTCTGGCCGGCCGCTGGCGCCTGTTGCCGACGCCCCAGTTCGTTCATTAGATGGTAACTATTCAGGTGGGTGACGGGGTTGCGACGATTTGGGGCTGGGTGCAGCTACCGTTCTTTCTGTGGCTGGTGGTGCAGGAGGCGGTGTGGACGGCACGGTTGCGCAGTTGGAGGCGGAGAACGTCTTGCTGCGCGCCGAGTTGGGGACCGCGAGGGAAGTGATCGCCGGGCTTGACGCCAGGATCGCGGATCAGGACGCCAGGATCGTAGAGCTGGTGGCACGGCTGGAGGCCACCCCGCGCAACTCCTCGAAGCCGCCGTCCTCGGAAGGGTACGCCAAGCCGCCGCCGGTGCGGCGGGTGTCGGGTCGGCGGCCGGACAAGCAGCCCGGTGCGGCTGGCCGGCATCTGGCGCAGGTCGCGGACCCTGATGAGGTGGTCGAGCATGTCCCGCCGGCATGCCGGGGGTGCGGCGAGGGCCTTGATGACGCACCGGTGGTCGGGGCGGCCTGCCGGCAGGTGTTCGATCTGCCCGAGCCGAAGGTGCGGGTGGTCGAGGCGATGTATCGGCCCACGTAGCCGAGTCGCCGGAGTAGTGACAGCTCCAAGTACCAGATTGCCAGACGTAAGACGTCGTGACGGCCTGTGTGACTGACCTCGAAAAGCGCGTCCAGATCCAGGGTCCAGGAGAAGTCGATCACGGTCGCGACGAACCAAGCGCGGTCTGCCGGCCACCACAACCCTGATGCCGGGCGACGGAACAGCCCCGTCGCGACCGACTCGAGTACGCCGGTCAACGGCCCACGCAGCAGGAAGTGGCCGCGCTTGTGCGTGTCGAGGTCTGCGGCCCCGGGCAACCGCTGCACCGGTACATCGCCCCAGCCCTCCCACACCGCGACGAACACGTCATCGGGTGTCGTTGTGGCGCGTGCCAGTACGTCGACGAGCGTACGAGCGGTGACCATGTCCAGGTCACCGGGATTCTGCTCCAGGCTGGCGGCCCGCGCGGCGGGGATCTCGTCCATCTCGCGGGTGTCGTCGACGGCAGGGACGCTGTCGAAGCCGAGCTGTGTCGCCGCGGGTCGCCAGCTGACCCGATCGTGAACGGACCGCCAGGGGTGCAACACCTGCACGACCGCCGGGAAGCTCGACGGAACCAGGGAACTCACCGGGACGCCCTGCAGGCCCCACGGATCGAGCTGGTCGAGCCACCAGGCCGCGTGCATGCCATCGGGCTCGGGCTGCAACGGATGATCCGGCGCAACGATCTCCAGATGCTTGCGCGGCACCGTCACCTCGCCACCTCGACCGACCTGATCGTGACGCCAGGGCCTGGTAGCGGTGGCCGCGCCCCGGCCGGCGCAACCAGCGAACCGAACGGGGTGCCGTGGTGATGACCCGCGTCGATGACGACCGCCCGATCACCCGGCAGCAGCCGCATCCCCTCGCGAACGCCTCCAGGTGGTGGCGCTGCCAGCGAACATCAGCGCCGACCCACAAATCCCGCACCACCGTTACATCTCCCCGTGAGGACGACCAACCTACGTCGGTCCTTCGACCTCTGGCGACACCCCGAGGAACATGGAAACTCCGGGCGTATCCTCGCGATGATGGACGGCGAGATCGCGGGGCATGACGGTGGACGCTGAGACCGAACCGGCCGCGTTCTACCGAAGGTGTCCGCCCTTCTTCGTCCCGATGGGCTGGGATGGCGCGCGGTACCTGCGGGGGTTGGCCGTCGCCACCTGCCAGGCAGTTAGAGACGGCGGTCATCCAGCGACGAAGCCTCCTACAGTTGCGGGCCATCGGGAGGAAGTGACGTGGGACAGGCGCCGGTAGAGGCAACGGAGGTGCGGCACGACAAGGTCGCTCGTGCGGTGCGTGAGTGGACTGCGCAGCTGATCGATCTGACCGGTCGCAATCAGCTGCTGTTCTACAAGACCCTCAAGCGCGGGACGCTGGAGCTGTCAGACGCCTCACCTGGTGGGCTGGCTGCATTGCTGAGCGGCGGCGAGGTTCGGTTGTCGAACCTCCTTGGCGCGACCGATGAGGAGCCGGCCCGGTTCGAGGATGCTCGCAAGCGTGCGACCGCGGTTCACGGCAAGGCGCTCGAACATTTCGAGGAGCGCGGCATCGACACGCTGCTCCTGGCTCATGGCATGGCGAGCTGGACCCCTACCAAGTCGCAGTCCACGCCGGCAGCGCCGGTGCTGCTGCGTCCGCTCCGGCTGACCCCTCGGGGAGCAGCGGCGCCGGACTACGACGTCAGCCTCGACGGCGACTGGGACGTCAACGCGACCTTGCTTCATCTGCTTGCCACCGAGTTCCAGACCGAGATCGACAGTGAACCGCTGCTCATGCTGCTCGACACCGGCAACGGTGCACCGTTCGATCCGGCGATCCTCTTCGAGCGGTTAGCGAAGGAAGCCGGCGAGGTTCCTGACTTCAGGATCGTGCACCGGCTGGTCGCAGGAACGTTTGCGTACACCAAGCTGCCGATGGTCAAAGATCTCCAGGCGAACGTGGAGGCGCTGGCCGAGCACGATCTCATCGCGGCGGTCGCTGGCGTTGCCGAGGCCCGTGAGGCGGTCAAGAACCTGCGGGCCCGGGACGTCGACTCCAGCCTGCCGGACTACACGCCCCCGGCGGATGAGTTCTTGATCCTGCAGGCGGATGCGTCGCAGAACCTGGCGGTGAACGCGGCGCTCGCCGGGGAGCCGTTGATCATCCAGGGTCCGCCGGGGACGGGGAAGTCTCAGACGATCGCGAACCTGATCACGACGTTGGCGGCTCGCGGCAAACGGGTGCTGTTCGTCGCGGAGAAGCGGGCAGCGATCGAAGCCGTGACCAAGCGGTTGGACAGTGCCGATCTGGGCGATCTGGTGATGGATCTGCACGGTGGTGTGAGCTCGAAGAAGCAGATGGCGACTGAACTTGGCGCGACCCTCGCCCGTATCGGTCAGACCACGCCCGTGGACGTGAGTGATCTTCATCACACGTTGGAGACGTCGCGGACCGCTTTGACCGAGCACGCGGACGCGCTTCATGCGCAGCACGAACCGTGGGACCTGTCGCTGTTCGAGGTGAACGAACGCCTCCTGGGGCTACCCGAGCACATCGGGTCTGAGCTGCGGTTCACCGGGTCGGCCCTCGAGGCACTCGATTCGGAGACCGTCCGAACGGTGCGTGACGGGTTGGCCGAGTGGGCGGCATTGACCAAGCCGATGCGCGAGGGGACCTCGGCCTGGGCGGAGGCTCGCGTCACCAGCGAGGACGAGGCGACACAAGCCCTCGAACTCGTCGACGAGGTGACTCACCAGAGAGGCCCACAGACGCGCGCGCAGCTGGACCGGGTCCTCGAGGAGACCGGCCTACCGGCACCCGGCAGCATCGATGCGTGGCATCAGACGCTGACACTGCTCAACGACGTCGCGGCGAGCCTGGAGCGTGCCGAGGTCGAACTGTTCGATCTCGACCTCGCATCGCTGCTGGGTGCGCTGTCGCCGGGCGCGCGAAGCGGCTGGCATCGGATGAACGCCCAGCTGTTCAACAGCGGCTACCGGGCCGCGAAGAGGATGCTGCGCAGCGTCTGGCGAGCCGACGCCAAACCCAATGGTGAGCAACTGCACGACCTCGCGTCCCAGGCTCGCGATCAGTTGGAGCGGTGGGAGGGACTTGGAGGCCAGGCCCAGGCCCGGCCCAAGATCCCGGCGGCTCTGGACGACGCGACCAGCAGCCACCACGACCTCACCAGCCACCTGGCGGCACTCGGCGCGTTCCTCGTCAGTCGTGATCTGACCCAACGTCCTCACACCGAGGTCGTCGCCGACACCGCCGCGATGCTGCAGGATCAGCGGCAGCTGTTCCGCCTCCCGCGTATCCACATGTTGGAGACCTACCTCGACGGCTACGGCCTCGGAGCGCTGTTGACCGAGCTGCGCGACGGGTCACTTGCCACCGAGGATCTCGTCTCGACCTTCGACCATGCCTGGCTGTCATCGCTACGGCACCGGATCACCACCCGAGAACCCCGGCTACGGGAGTTCGATGGCGACCTTCAGCACCAACACGTTCGGCAGTTCCGTGCCGCCGACCACGAGCATCTCGAGACCACGGCCGCCCGCGTCCGGCGTGCCGTTTCGGAAGCGGCAACCGCAGCTCGCAACCAGTATCCGGACCAAGACG
>JBDNIX010000194.1:0-7885 GCA_041688045.1 Nitriliruptoraceae bacterium | reverse complement strand
TTTGCGGTGAGAAGTAGTCGATCAGATCCGCGTAGTCGGGACCGAGCAGCACGCCGATGCCCTGCATCCACACCACCGACATGATGATGACCGCCAGCGTGAGTCCGACATCGACAACGGTGCGACGTCCGATGCGCCACCGTTGGCCCGCGTCAGGGCGCACCCAGTACACGATCGCCAGGACCACGAGGATGATGGCCAGCGCGGTACCGAACAGCCGCCCGATCTCCGGACCGATATCACCGGCCGTGAGCAGCAGACCGAAGCTGAACGGGTCGACGGCCAGGCTGTCGGCGACGGGGACCTCGTCGATCACGCCGGCCAGCTCCCGCTGTTGTTCGGTGACCGCCTCGTCGTCCAACCCTTCGGTGTCCTGGAACACCAGCAGAAGTCCCGCGGTCGGCGGATCCCCCTCACCGACGAGGCTTTCGATCTGATCGGCCACCTGGTCCGGCAGCATCGACAGGGCCTGCGTCTGGAGGTCACGTACCTGCTCATCGTTCAGGTCCGCGGGGTCCAGCCCCTGCATCTGCACCGCCTGCTCGGCGCCTGCCAGGTACGAGGTGATGGGCGGCTGCTGACCGCCGTCGATGAGCGTGTCCGCCGCGTCGCTCGAGCGGATCGCCGCAGAGAGCGCCAGCGTCGCGCGCAGTGCGTCGGCGGAGCGGACGTCGGTCGCGGACGCAGAATCCGACTGGATCACGACCTGCAGGACGGATTGCCGTTCGCCGAAGTTCTCGTCGATCGTGTCCAACGCGCGGGTGAGTTCGCTTTCGTCGCCGGTCACGTCCTGCTCGTTCACAGCCTGCGTCGAAAAACCGGCCAACACCAGTGTGGCCGCGATCGAGGCCAGCAGGACGATGACGGGGCGACGCACGATGAGTGCCGCGAGGCTTCGAAAGATCAGGGACATCAGAGGTTCTCCGCACGCTGCCGTCGACAAGGCATGATCACTTGGGGGTTCGCGACAACTTCGGACCCACTTTACAGTCCGTATGGGTGGCGACGATCCGATAGCCCTGGTCGTTCCGTACCCCGTCCGGGCACCGACATACTGGTGCCCGCACAGCCGATCGGAGTGGGCATGTCCGGCAGTTGGGACCGCACGGTGGCGGATCACCGTGCGACCACGCGCGGGCGCATCATCGCCGCCGCCATGGCCCTGATGACGGAACACGGCATGGCAGGGACGACCATGACCGCCATCGCCGACCGTGCGGGAGTCTCACGCCCGACCCTCTACAAGCACTTTCCCGACGTCGACCACATCATGGCGGCAGTGGTCGAGGAGGAGTTCGCCGCGTTCCGGAGCCGCGTCGATGCCGGCCTCGACCCCGCCTGGCCCGCCGTGCGCAAGTTGGACTTCCTGGTCCGGCTCCACATCGAGCAGTACGCCTCGGAGCCAGCGCGGATGGGTGAAGGCAGCCTGGAAGCCGGCATGTCACCCGTGGTCCGCAACGCCGTGCAGCGCGAACTGGCGGATCACCACGCCCGGATCGTCGCCATTCTCCGTGACGGGATGGCCGACGGGTCGTTCCGCGGCGACCTGGACCCGGACGTGCAGGCCGAGTTGCTGCAGCACGTCCTGGGCGGACTACGCCACACCGTCCATGGCGCCGACGGCGACCTCGAGGTCCTGACCGCTGAAGTCAGCGCCCTGCTCCTTCATGGGCTGGCCGGCTCCCCACCACCGGACCAGCACTAGGCTCGACCCACGGCCGAGACCACGACCGGCGTGGTCGACGCGCCGTTGTGAGAGGCGTACCGATGGCACGACGCAACCCGAAGGTCCTGGGAGTCGTACTGGCCGGGGGCGAGGGTAAGCGGTTGTGGCCGCTGACGCGCGATCGCGCGAAGCCGGCCGTGCCCTTCGGTGGCAACTACCGCCTGGTCGACTTCGCACTGTCGAATCTGGTGAACTCCGGCTACCTGAAGGTGGTCGTGCTGACCCAGTACAAGAGCCACAGTTTGGACACCCACCTGTCGAAGACGTGGCGGATGTCCCCGTTGCTCGGCAACTACGTCGCGCCCGTGCCCGCACAGATGCGGGTCGGGCGCGAATGGTTCGCCGGATCCGCGGACGCCATCTTTCAGAATCTCAACCTCATCCGCGACGAGCAGCCCGACTACATCTGCGTCTTCGGTGCCGACAACCTCTACCGGATGGACGCATCCCTGATGGTCGACGCCCATATCGAATCGGGGGCGGCGGCGACCGTGGCCAGCCTACGCGTCCCGATCGAACAGGCGACACAGTTCGGCGTCATCGACGCACGCGAGGACGGGCACATCCGGTCGTTCCGCGAGAAGCCGACGGATGCGGTCGGTCTGCCCGACGACCCGTCCATGGTCTACGCCTCGATGGGCAACTACGTCTTCAGCACCGAGGCCCTGGTCGACGCCGTGCAACGCGATGCGGACGATGAGGACAGCCGCCATGACATGGGCGGCAACATCATGACGGAGATGGTGGAGCGCAACGAGGCCTCCGTCTACGACTTCACCCGCGACAACGAGGTCCCGGGCGAGACCGACCGCGACCACGGGTACTGGCGCGACGTCGGGACCATCGATGCGTACTACGACGCACACATGGATCTGATCTCCGTCCATCCGATCTTCAACCTCTACAACCTGCAGTGGCCGATCTACTCGTGGCACGACCCGCTGCCGCCCGCCAAGTTCGTGTTCGACCAGGACGATCGCCGCGGCACGGCCCTGGACTCGATGGTCTGTGCGGGCGTGGTGATCTCCGGTGGCACCGTGCGCCGCTCGGTCGTCTCGCCCGGGGTCAACGTCCACAGTGGTGCGTTGGTCGAGGACGCGGTCCTGCTGCACGGCGTCGACGTCGGCCGGAACACCGTGATCCGTCGCGCCATCATCGACAAGAACGTCCGCGTCCCGCCGGGCGTGACCATCGGCGTGGATCCCGTGGCGGACCGCGCCCGCTTCGACGTTTCCGACGGTGGCATCGTCACCGTCGGGAAAGGCGACACGATCGCTCCTGCCGAGACGGTGAGCCGATGATGCGCCCGACGATCGGCCTGCTGACCAAGGAATATCCACCGGAGGTCTACGGGGGCGCCGGCGTGCACGTCGACGAACTCGCCCGCGGGCTGGCCGACCTGGTCGATCTGCGGGTGCACTGCTTCGGTGCGGATCGCGACGATCCGCTGGTCGCCCGGTCCTACGGGACATGGGAGGCGCTGGGCTCGGACGCTCCGTACGCCGCCGCCCTCCAGACCGTGGCGACGGACCTGGCGATGGTGGACGGCGTGAACGGCGTCGATCTCGTCCACAGCCACACGTGGTACGCGAACCTGGCAGGTCACCTCGCCAAGCTGGTCCACGACATCCCGCACGTGGTCACAACCCACAGTCTGGAGCCCCTGCGGCCCTGGAAGCGTGAACAGCTCGGCGGCGGGTACGCCCTGTCGAGCTTCTGCGAACGGACGGCCCTGGAAGGGGCCGACGCCATCATCGCCGTGTCCGAGGGGATGAAGGCCGACGTGCTGGCCAGTTATCCGGCCGTCGACCCGGATCGCGTCAGGGTCGTACACAACGGCGTCGATCCCGACGGCTGGCGGCCGGTCAGCGACACCACGGCGGTCACGGAGAACGGCATCGACCTGGACCGTCCCTACGCGGTGTTCGTCGGCCGCATCACCCGCCAGAAGGGCGTGGTCCACCTCCTCGATGCCGCCGAGCATCTGCCGGCCGGCACGCAGCTGGTGCTCTGTGCCGGCGCTCCCGATACCCCCGAGATCGCGGCGGAGTTCCGTACCCGCGTCGAGGGGCTCCGCGACGCTCCGGTCGACATCGTGTGGGTGGAACGCATGCTGCCCCGCGAGGAGCTCGTCCAGGTCCTGAGCCATGCCCGCACCTTCGTCTGCCCGTCGATCTACGAGCCCTTCGGCATCGTCAACCTCGAAGCCATGGCCTGCGGCATACCGGTCGTCGCATCGGCGGTCGGAGGAATTCCGGAGGTCGTCGTGCCGGGCGAAACCGGATTTCTGGTCGACTTCGAACCGTCCGGGGATGCGCTGGGCACCCCGGCGGACCCGGACCGCTTCGCGCAGGACCTGGCCGCTCGCGTCGTGGAGGTGTTGGACTATCCCGCTGCCGCCAGGCGCATGGGTGCCGCCGGCCGCAACCGCGTCGAGGAACGCTTCGGGTGGCCGGCGATCGCCGCCCGCACAGCCGAGGTGT
Organism: Nitriliruptoraceae bacterium; assembly: GCA_041688045.1. GTDB lineage: Bacteria > Actinomycetota > Nitriliruptoria > Nitriliruptorales > Nitriliruptoraceae > CSSed11-175R1. The sequence goes on along the minus strand of JBDNIX010000194.1, from coordinate 3,676 downwards.
ACGAGGACCTGCTGCGCTGAACGGATCTCGCGCCCGGTAGAGCCGGGAGCCCCACATGGCGCGTGACAGCCGGACGTGGCAGAGATGCGCGTCACACGATGACGCACATCTCTGCCACGTCGGGGAACGCGGCGCATGCTGACAGCCGTCTCGAGCCGTCAGTGCGGGGGGTCCGCCGTGAGTTCACCGGGTCGCCGACTGACCACCTCGGTGTCCCGACAGCAGACCACCCGGAGGTCTTCGGCCAGTTCGAAGATCGCCAGCTGCCCCGCGTGGAGACCAATCGCCGCGGCGACCGTCCGGTCCAGTCCGGTCACCGCGATCGACGCCTCCGCCCACTTGCCGTCCGGGGAGTGCCCCTCCGCTGGCCACAGCTGTACCGCCAGCGGTCGCAGCTGTTCCACCAACCGCGCGTGCCGTGCGGCGTTGCGTGCCTCGGCCAGCGGTACGGACCCGGGGTTGCATGCCGTGATCACGTGCACCGGCGTACGAATCGATGCGGACCAGGCCAGGGGGACGGCGTGCCCAGCGCCGGTGGGACGGACGTGCAAGGTCCCCTCGGGCAGGCGGATGGCGATGTGCGTGCCCGCATACGCCTCGAGCAGGTCCCCGGTCAGCGCGCCGGTCGTCGACGCACCGTCGGCGGAGGCGTCCATCATGTGGTCAGCTGCGCGGCCACCTCGGTCAACGTGCGTGCCCGGTGGTCTGGCGCGCGGAAACCCGGCGGGTAGCGCCCCGAATGCTCGCGGTCGACGAACCCGCCGATGAGACCGGCCACCATCGCGCCGTGGATGTCCCAGGGGTGGACGGCGATCATGGCGATCCGGTCGGCTGGGACATCCAGCCGGTCGACCGCCCAGCGATAGGCAGCCGTCGCCGGCTTCCAACGACCGGCCGCCTGCACATCCCAGACGTCGTCGACCAGATCGTCCAGGCCAGCCCGTTGCAGGAACGAACGCGTGATGGTCGCGGAGCCGTTCGTGAAGGTCACGGCTCGAACGCCCGCCGCCCGCAGGTGCTCCAGCGCCGGGCGCACATCCGGATGCGCGACCGTGTGGTTGAAGCCTTCGAGAACCCCGTCGCCGGCGTCGGCCGGCGCGCGCAATCCGGCCCGATCGAATTCGATGTCGAGGTGGTGTCGGGCAAGGTCGGCGAACGTCACCAGCGTCCCGGTGGCCGCCGCCGCGATCCCGTCGACGAGCACGGCGCGGAACCACGGTTCCAGACGGTGGGCTTCCAGGCCGGCATCGACCATACGGGACCGGACAGGATCCAACGGGAACAGGGTCTCGTTCACGTCGAACACCGCGGCGTCGATCATGTCGAGCGCTCCTCGCAGGCGGGCGTGGATACGAGTCTGCCCGACACGGGGCAGTTTCGCCGAAGACGGAAGGCTTCGGGGATCCGAACGGGTTGGCCGGGAGAGCGCGACGATACTCGTAGGGTGCCGAACCCGGACGTGCGAGAGTCTTCCCTGAAGTCCCGCAAGGAGCACCCGTGCCCACCAGCCGTGATCTGACCTTCACCGGCAGTACCGGCGCGCCATTGAGCGGCGTGCTCCACGTCCCGGACGACACCGCAACGGGCAGCATCCTACTGGCGCACTGCTTCACGTGTTCCAAGGACATCCACACGATGACACGGCTGGCGAACGGCCTGGCCGAGTCCGGGTTCGCGGCCCTGCGTTTCGACTTCACGGGGCTGGGCACCAGTGGCGGCGAATTCGTCGATTCCACCGTGTCGGCTAACGTGCAGGATCTGGCTGCGGCAGCGGTCGCGCTGATCCGTGAGGGCTACGGCCCGTGCGGCATGCTCGGCCACAGTCTGGGCGGCGCCGCCGTGCTGTTGGCCGCAGCCAGGCTCCACACCGTGCGGTCCGTCGCCGTCCTCGGCGCACCCTCCACGCCGACGCACGTCACGCACCTGTTCGCGGACGTCGCCGACGACATCCGCGACGACGGCGACGCGGTCGCCTGCATCGGCGGACGCGAGTTCCCGGTGTCGCGGGCGTTCCTCGATGACCTGGAGGGGCACGACAGCGACCAGACCATCAGCGATCTGGGCCGACCTCTGCTGGTGCTGCATGCCATCGATGACGAGGTGGTACCGATCACGGAGGGTGAGGCCATCTTCGCCGCGGCACGTCAGCCCAAAGCGTTCACCCCCCTGTTCGGGACCAACCATCTGGTGACGGACCGCACCGCGGCCGAGACCGTGCTGGGTCACGTTCGAAACTGGTTCACGACCACCCTGTGACGGCCTTCGGACACGTCGTGCTGGTCGGCGCAGGGCACGCACACCTGCACGTCATTCGTCACGCCGCGGAGCTACGGGACGCAGGCATCGACGTCACGGTCATCGCGCCTCCGACCTTCGTCTACAGCGGCATGGCCGCGGCCATCGCCGCGGGCACCGTGCCGGTCGCAGCAGCCAGCATCGACGTGGCCGCGCTCGCGGCACGGCACGGTGTGGGCTTCATCCCCGGCAGGGTCGTCGAGGTGGCACGGGCCGATCAGCGCGTCCGGACGGACGGGGGCGAATGGGTGGCCTACAACGCGGTCTCGTTCAACGTGGGCAGCGTGCCGACCACGGACGGCATGGACGTGGACGACGCCCTGCTCCGGGTCAAGCCGCTGGATCAGCTGGCCACGTTGCCCGCGCGGCTGGATGCGTTGGATCGTCCGGACGTGCGTGCGCGGGCGCACGCGGGCGATCGGCCGGAGCGCGACCGTGCACCGCGGGTGGCCATCATCGGTGCCGGCCCGTCCGGGGTCGAACTGGCCGCGAATGTGGCCGTGAGATTCCACAGGAACGCCGACGTGGAGATCTTCGACCGCGCCCCACGTCCGTATTCGTGGCTCGCCGACGGCCCACGCCGACGTCTGCACCGCAGGCTCACCCAGCGTGGTGTCCGGATCCGGTCCGGGGTGGCCGTCGATCGGGTCCGCGCGGACCACCTCGACGTTGATGGCGGGACCATCGATCACGACCTCGTCCTGGTGGCCACGGGCCTGCGCGCCACGCCGGCGGTGGCCGACTGGGGGCTCGGTGACCGGCGGGGCATCCCGACCCGTGCCACCCTGCAGCACGTCGATCACGACGAGGTGTTCGCGGTCGGCGACTGCGCCCACTTCACCCCACGACCACTACCGAACCTGGGCGTCTACGGGGTTCGCGCCGCTCCGGTTCTGGTCGCCGGTCTGCGTGCGTTCCATACGGGCGACCGGCTGCCGAGCTTCGTGCCGCAGCGGCGGGTGTTGCAGGTCGTCGACCTCGGCGCCGGCCGCGCACTGGCAACGCGTGGCGCGCACTGGTGGGAGGGCCGGGTGCCCTGGCTGCTCAAGCGCGGGATCGACCGACGGTGGCTGTCACGCTACCGGTGACGACTAGTGTGCAGGGCCTTGGCACAGGAGTCGAACCAGTGAGCATGACCGAGCACACCCCCCTGCCCGTTGCGCCCGCCGATGGCACATTGGGCGTGGTCTGCGTCGGCCTCGGCGCCGTCGCGACCACGTTCATCGCCGGCGTGGAACTTATCCGCCGCGGGATGGCGGAACCCATCGGATCTCTGACGCAGATGGGAACGGTCCGGTTGGGCAAGCGGACCGAAGGCCGGTCGCCTGCCGTCGGCGACCTGGTGCCGTTGGCGTCGCTGGACGACATCGTGTTCGGCGCC
>JBDNIX010000193.1:0-7615 GCA_041688045.1 Nitriliruptoraceae bacterium | reverse complement strand
CGTTGTCGAGGATGCCCTCCTTGTCGAAGACATCGAGGTTCGCCAGGGCCACCGCCGCGGCGACCGGATGCCCGCCCCAGGTCGATCCGTGCAGGAACATCGAGGTGGTGTCGGTGGCCAGCACGTCCCGGATGTGTGACCGGAACGCCAAACCGCCGAGAGGCTGGTAGGCGGACGTGACCCCCTTGGCGAAGGTGAGAATGTCCGGCAGGTAGCCGTAGGCCTCCGCGCCGGTCCAGTAGCCCAACCGTCCGAACGCGCAGATCACCTCGTCTGAGACCATCAGGATCCCGTACTTGTCACAGATCCTGCGAACTTCATCGAGGTAGCCCGCGGGAGGGGTGAAGCAGCCGCCGGCGTTCTGCACCGGCTCGACGAAGATCGCGGCGATCTGATCCGCACCTTCGGCGAGGATGATCTGTTCCATCGACCGGGCACACGTCAGGTCGCACGGCGGGCACGCGCCACTGACCATGCACCGGTATTCGTTGGTGTTGGGTGCGTGGAAGTGACCGGGACGCAGCGGTTCGAACATCTTGCGCAGTCCCGGCAGGCCGGTCATGCCGAGCGCACCGAACGTCGTGCCGTGGTAAGCGTAGTTGCGCGAGATGAACTTCCAGCGGTCCTCGCCACGCATCCGGTGGTACTGGATGGCCAACTTCATGGCGGACTCGACCGCCTCGGACCCGGAATTGACGAAGAAGAAGTGGTCGAGGTCGCCCGGGAATCGCTCCGCGAGGGCACCCGCCAGGTCGATGGCGGGCTGGTGGGCGAACGACCAGTTGGTCGCGAACGGCAGTTTGGCCATCTGCTCGGTAGCGGCGTCGACCAGTTCCTGGCGCCCATAGCCGATCTGGGCGCAGAAGAGCGCGGACAATCCGTCGAGGTACCGGTTGCCCTCGCTGTCCCACACGTAGCAGCCCTCACCATGATCCAGGACCGGAACCGAGGGGGTCTCGCCGATCCAGTCCGATGAACGGGTGAAGTGCAACCACAGGTTGCCGTCCTTCAACTCAGCAGGCATCGCATCTCCTTCGCACCACCAGTCGGGTGTGTACCGCTGGGCGGTTTTCGCCTTCGCCTTCGGGGTCGGGGTGTTATACCTCGATGTTGCTCATGACGTGCTTGATGCGGGTGTAGTCCTCCAGCGAGTACATGGAGAGGTCCTTGCCGTGACCGGAGTGTTTGAACCCGCCGTGGGGCATCTCGGCGACGATCGGGATATGGGTGTTGATCCACACGGCACCGAAATCCAGACCGCGCGCGACCCGCATCGCACGGCCGTGATCCTTGGTCCACACACTGGATGCAAGGCCGTACTTGACCCCATTCGCCCATTCCAGCGCTTGCGCCTCGTCGGCGAAGGGCTGGACGGTGATGACCGGACCGAAGATCTCGGTCTGAATCATCTCGTCGTCCTGCTCGAGCCCTGCCACCACCGTGGGCTCGAAGAAGAAGCCGTCGCGCACCAGCGGGTGGCCACCGGCGACCACCTCGACATGGTCCGGCGTGCGCTCGAAGAATCCCTTGACACGATCGTGCTGGTTGACGTTGTTCAACGGGCCGTAGTCGGGTTCGTCGTCGGCGAAGGGATCACCGGTGCGCGTGTTGGCGGCCTGCTCGGCCAGGGCCGCAACCAGGTCGTCGTGGATCCGCGGCCCCGCAAGGACGCGGGTCGCCGCCGTGCAGTCCTGCCCGGCGTTGAAGTAGCCGGCACCGGCGATGACCTCGGCGGCCTGCTCGAGGTCGGCGTCGTCGAAGACGATCACCGGGGCCTTGCCACCAAGTTCGAGGTGGGTGCGCTTCAGGTCACGTGCCGCGGATTCGGCGACCTCCATCCCGGCGCGGACCGACCCCGTGACCGAGACCATGTCCGGGATGTCGTGTGTCACCAGAGCCCGGCCGGTGTCACGATCCCCACAGACGACATTGACGACGCCGTCGGGGAGGAACTCGTCCATGATCTGCGCCATGAAGACCGTGGACATCGGCGTGGTGTCGGACGGCTTGAGCACGATCGTGTTGCCGGCTGCAATGGCGGGACACCACTTCCACACGGCCATCATCATGGGGTAGTTCCACGGGGTGACCTGAGCACAGACGCCGATCGGTTCGCGCCGGATCATCGAGGTGTGCCCGCGCATGTACTCACCGGCGGCCCGACCCTCGAGCACCCTGGCGGCGCCCGCGAAGAAGCGGATCTGGTCCAGTGCCGCACCGAGTTCTTCCTCCACGGTCAGCTGGAACGGCTTGCCGGTGTTCTCGCACTCGATGCGGATGAGTTCCTCACCCCGCGCCTCCATGGCATCCGCGATCTTCAGCATCGCCATGCTGCGCTCAGCCGGCGTGGAGTCCCGCCAGGCCACAAAGGCATCGGACGCCGCCCGGCAGGCGGCATCGATGTCCCGCTCGCCGGAGACGGGAGCGGTTGCGAACACCTTGCCGGTCGCCGGATCGATGAGTTCGGCTGTCCGGCCGTCCCGGGCCGCTTGGAGCTTGCCCCCGATCAGGTTGGCTGCTTCACGCATGTGATCCTCCACGCATCGTCGCGGTCGGCGACATCATCGCACCGACATCCCGTTTCGCGAACCCTACGACCGCAGTCGGTGGGATGTCGCTGGACGCTTGGCTCGACCGTCAGAGCGCACATTGACCAGGTGGAGCACACCGGACCTTGCTGGCCGAACGGCGAAGCGTCCGTCCACGACCGCCGGACATCCGTCCGATGTCGTCGTCCTGATGTCGTCGTCGAATCCCCGCGCATCGTCACCGGTCAGACATAAGGAGCACGTGATCCGGATCTCTCCGCCCGGTCCATGGTCCACGCCGCGGACTATTCTGCGCCCGGCCCTCCGCGACGTCCCGGCGAGCAGTCAACCCCATGTCACTGTGGCTGACCGACCTGGTGGCCGATCCGAGACTTGGCGCATCGGTGATCGCGGGGCATTCCGGGGTGGACCGTCGCGGTCCAATCCGCTGGGCGCACATTTCGGAACGACACCGCCCCAACCCCCTTGGCTGGAAGTGGACGAGTTGCTGTTGACCACCGGTCTGGGCCTTCGTGCCCGTCCGGACCTCCAGCAGCGGTTCGTCCACGGCTTGGCCGGCTCGGGTGTCGTGGCCCTGGGTTTCGCGATGGGTGTCTCGCTGCCGGAGGTCCCGGATGCCATGGTCGCCGCCTGCGACGACCGGGACCTTCCCCTGTTCACCGTGCCATACGAGATCCCGCTCATCGCGGTCACGCGCCAGGTGGCTCATCACGTCTTCGAGGAGCACTATGCGACCCTGCGCCGAGCCGTCGATCTGCACCGGCAGGTGCTGTCGACAATCACGGCGGAGGAGGGCATCGACGGTGTGCTGGCCACGGTTTCGCGGGCCATGCCGGAAGCCGCGCCGATCGTGCTGGACTACGCGGGAAACGAGGTCGCCCAATGCGATCCCTCCGGCCTGTCCATCGACCTGAGCGCCCGAGAACTGCGTGAGGTGATCTCCCGCGACCGTTCCCGTAGTGACCACGCCATCACCGGTGGGTTCGTCCGCGGTGGCACGATCACGGTCGGTGAGCACACCGAAGCGGTCGTCGCGGCCGTGACCCCGCAACCGTTGCTCGAGCACGAGGAGTTGCTGTTCGAGCAGGGCGTGGCCGGCGTCAGCCTGGAGTTGGCGCGGCACCGCTCCGTGCGTGACGCCAACCGGGCACGAGTCGACGAGCTGTTCGACGAGGTCGTCGCCGGCCGCGCCGCGAGCAGCTTCGTCGGTCGCGCCCTGGAGCGACTCGGCGTGCCGCCCCATCAGTCCTTCCGGGTTCTGGCCATCAGCCGGCCGACGGACGTCTCCGACCGGTCCTTGTGCACCGTCATCGAGGACACGCTGGCACCGATGGGGCCGCCCGTCGTCGGACACCTTGACGGCACCATCTACGCCATCGCGCAGGATTCGAGCGAAGCCGCCGAGCGGATCGCCGAGGCGGTCGTCCGCCGAGGGTGGGTGCAGGTCCGCATCGGCCGCAGCCGCGCGAAGACGAACCTGGGCGCCCTGCGTGCGGCGGTCCGGGAGGCGCACGTGGCGCTCCGCCTGGAGGGTGCCGGCCCCGTCCGCGACATCGATACGCTCGGTCTCCCCGGATTGCTCGCCGGGATCCGCGATGACCTCGGCGCCGAGGATTTCGTCACCCAGGTCCTGGGGCCGGTCCTGGATCATGATGGGCGCGAATCCAGCCATCTCGTCGACATACTGCGTGCCTACCTCGCACACGGTTGCCGGCCCGGTCCGGCGGCCGACCAATCGTGCGTCCATCGACACACCCTGACCTACCGACTGGAACGCATCCGTGAGCTGACCGGGCGCGATCCCCGCTCGGGGGACCACCTGGTCGAGTTCGGTCTGGCCCTGGCACTGCTGGAACGGGACGGCCCGTGACGATCAGCTACTGGCTCACCGACAGCCGGGACGATGCCACGCCACGCCCATCCCTCGACGGGTCCCGGGATGTTGACGTCGTCATCGTTGCTGCCGGTTTCACCGGCCTGTGGACAGCCCGGGAGCTCCTGCGCCGGGATCCGTCGCGATCCGTGCTGGTGTGTGAAGCCGACACCGCCGGCTTCGGAGCGTCGGGGCGCAACGGGGCGTGGCTGTCCGCCGGGATCGCGGTCTCGCCCGACGAACTGGCACGCCGCACGTCACCAGCCATCGCATGCGACACGATTCTGGCGATGCGTGACACGGTCGACCGGGTGATCGCCGCCTGCGCAGAGGACGGCATCGATGCGCAGGTGCGGCATGGCGGCATCCTGCGTCTGGCCCGCGGACCGCAAGAGCTCCCCGCTATGACGGCGGGCCTCCGGCAACTGCAGATGATCGGAGCCGACGACGGAGTCCGACTGTTGTCGCGGCAGGAGACCGCCGACCGGGTGCGGGTCACCGGCGCCCTGGGCTCGCTGCACGATCCCTACGCGGCAGCGATCCATCCCGGCCGCATGGTCAGCGGTCTGGCTCGCGCCTTTGAAACCGCAGGTGGGGAGATCGTCGAGCGGACGCCCGTGACGGAAGTCCTCCCCGCAGTTCCCGGTCGACGCGCCCGCGTCCGCACCGCCATGGGCGAGGTCACCGCCGATGCTGTCATCGTCGCGTGCGAGGCGTGGGTCTCGCAGCTACCTCGACGTCGCCGTGACGTGCTGCCGCTGTACTCGTTGATCGTCCTGGCCGAGCCGCTACGCGACGACGTGTGGGACCAGATCGGTTGGTCGAGTCACGACCTGCTGCGCGACCAGCTGCGGACCTGGTTCCCCCCGCTGGCGGGTGTCCGCCTCGACCATGCCTGGGGTGGTCCCGTGGCGATGCCGCGTGACTGGATGCCCAACATCCACGTCGATCCCGCGACAGGCAACGGCGGTGCGTACGGCCACGCGGGGCAAGACGTCGGCACCAGCAACCTCGCAGGGCGCATCCTGGCCGATCTCATCGTGGACGGGGACACGCCGATGCGCGATCTGCCGATGGTCGGCCACCGCTCGCGCCGCTGGGAACCCGAACCACTCCGGTGGCTCGGTGCCCGCTACCTCCAGGATGCCCTGCGACGGCTCGACGCACGGTCGCCAGAGCGCGGTGCCCCGCCCACGGGTCGCTCGCTCGCGGAACGGCTCCTCCGCCACTGATCGGTCGCATTCGGGTCGAGCGATGCCGTCGCCCCATTCCGACCGCCGTCCACGGCTGGACCGGGATGGCGATCAGAACGTGAGAGCGATCAGGGCGACCAGGTCGTCCAGTCCCAGCCGGTCCACGACCAGGGCCAGCGCCAACGACGACCCGTTGAACACGGCATGGCCGACGATCGGCACCAGCAGGTTGCCCGTGTAGTGGTAGGCGAGGGACAGCGCCATGCCCACGGCGAACAGGCCACCCATCGCGATGGGCTGGCTCGTGAGCACTTCGATGTGGATCACGGCGAAGATCGCCGACGCCAGGATCGCTCCACCCCAGAGGCCGACCGCGTCGCCGAGCGCCCGGAACAGCACGCCGCGGAACACGATCTCCTCGACGATCGGCGCCGCGATGACCGCGATGACCGCCGCCAGGAGCAGTGACCATCCACCCCCGAGGGCGTCCTGCAACAGCTGTTGCTCGACGGCCTCGTCCGTGCCGGCCACCAGCGCGAGCGCGATGTTGACCCCGTAGGCGGCGAACAACGCGATCACGCCCGCGATGACCCCGAATCCCAGGGCCAGCCAGGTCCCCGTCGGCTGGGTCGGGCCGAACAGACGCCGGTCCAGGCGTCGGCGGATCAGCAGCGGCAGCATGGCAACGAGAAAGATGATGACCTGCAGCACCAACGCCACAACCAGCCCGAAGATCAACGACCCTTCCGACGGTGCGGGTTGCGTTCCGACCTGGCCGGCCACCACCCGATCAAGAACGAAGAACACCGCGTTTGGCGCCGCCATGATGGCCAGGACGACGGCCGCCAGGAGCACCGAGTACGGCGACGGCTGGTCTGTCAGTCGGTGCATCCCGGCGACGCCCGTCGATTGCGGCACGGGCGTGGCCTGCGACGGCGCGTCGGCGAACCGTTGGTCCGGCGGGAGGGGGCGACCGGACGGGGGCGGCCACCCATCGCCCGACGATGGACGTCCGGAGCCGGGCGGTGGCGGTGGCGGTGGGACGGTCATCAAGCCCTCCTGAGCACGAGTGCGCCGGCTGCGGTCAGCGCACCGACCGCCACCACGATCACCACGATCCGCCACCGATTGGTATCGGCCCCCGCCGGTGGCGTCGCATCGGTCGGTTCGCCATGGATCGATGCCGTCGCTTCGAGGGGCAGGGTCACCGGGATCGCGGTTCCGTCGCGGTCACCGCCCTGGTCCTCTGCGATCAGGGCGACACGATATGCGCCGGGAGGCACCAGGGAACCGTCCGTGGCCTCCAAACGCCAGACAGCGGCATGGGTGCCGCGTTCGGCGACACCCAACGGGCGGGTCAGGACCACGTTGCCGTCGGCGTCGGTGACCTCGAGGTCGAGCAGGACGGGCTTGTTCACATCCACCTCCACCGCGACCGCGTCGACGAAAGCATCCATGTTCGGCGCGGACCGTGTCTGGCTGACCGCAAGCGGCTGGTCGTGTCCGTCGGGTGGCCGGAGTAGCCACCCATCGGCTTCGGAAACCGCGGTCCAGGTCCCGAGGGCAGCAGCCTCGATGAGCTCGTCCCCGGACGCGATCTGCATGAGCCGGTCAGCCAGGACGGAAACGTCGTCGGCCGGTCCCAGGCCGACCCTGATGCGCTCCGGCAGCGCCGCGGTGGTGCCCGGGGACGCACCGTTGTAGTAGGCCGCGAGGATCCGGCGGTAGTCGTGACCGGCGTCGGCGCGTCCGCGTGCTCCGTACTGGCCGAGTCCGACCCCGTGGCCCCACCCCTGGCCGTCCAGGATCACCTCGGTCTCCGTGACCCGGACGGCGAACCGGGACGACGGAACGGTCGAGGGCAGCAACGACTGCTCGTCGTCGCGCAACTGGGGGAACCGAGCCGGGAAGCTCTGGGGTGCCACCGAGGACACGAACCGCTGGAAGTCCCGGGCATCGACGTCGACCTGCGTTCCGTCCCGACCGGTCACCGCGATCCG
>JBDNIX010000192.1:0-6107 GCA_041688045.1 Nitriliruptoraceae bacterium | reverse complement strand
CGGATAGCGCGCCAGGACCGCGTCCACCACTGCCTCGAGGTCGAGGGTGTCCACACTGTCCTGTTCCGGCCACGCCCCGACGACCGTTTTGCACCAGTCGCTCCCGCGACCGGACGAGCCGCGCGGATTGGTTGCAACCACAAGATAGCCAGCGCCGGCGCCGACCTGGAACTCGTCGAAGAAGTGGTCCGCGTATTGCGCGGTCGGGCCACCGTGGATGCTGAAGAGGACCGGTACCGACGCCGCTGCTGCGGAATCAAAGCCGTCGGGCAGGACCGCCCAGACATCCAGGTCGGTCCCGTCGCGGTCGAAGGTGAACCGCTCGGTCGGCCGGATGTCGATCTTCGTCCGTTGACCGCGGGTCAGGTCGGTCAGGCACCGCTCCGTGCCGTTCTCGCGCCAGTAGAGCTCGCCGGGAGTGGCAGGGTCGGTGGCGGTGAACGCGATCGCCGAGCCGTCGGCACGGGCCGCGAACCCGGTCACGCAGCGTCGACCGTTGACGATCTCCGTGACGTCGGGCTCCGGGCCGTCGGAACCAGCATTCGGATCGATCCGGACAACCTGCGTGACACCGCGCCCCTCGAGCACCGTCAGGATCGATCCGCCGACGAACTTCGGACCCAGTGTGCTGCTGGGCGGCGATCCGGGATTGACGTCCCGGTCGAGGAAACCGGTGATCGAGGTCAGCTGCGCAGCACCGTCGGCCGCGTCCGTGACGGCCCAGATCGCCTGCGGAGCCGGCCAGTCGAACGGATCCGCCAGCCCGGTGAGGTAGACGCCACCGTCGGGGTCGTAGTCGATCCCCGCCCACATGCCCGGAGCCGCCAACGACGTCACGTCCTCCGTCGCCAGATCCAACGCCATGGGTTGATGATGCGGCTCGGTGTCAGGCAGATCCGAGGGCTCGGTCAGAAAGGCGATCGCCCGTCCATCGGGTCTCCACGCGGGCGTGTCCTCGTTGCCATCCCCGGGCGTCAGACAGCGGGGGCGGCTGTCCCCGGCGGCATCCACCAGCCACAGATGGCTGCGGTACTGATGGGTCCACCCGTCGGTGTCGCTCCGGTAGGGCAGCTTGGTGATCCGCCTGGGCACACGGGCGCGTTCGTCGGCCGTCAGCTCGGCCAGTTCCGGCACCCATTCCCTGCCCACCACGACCACCTGCTGCGAATCCGGCGACCAGGCCAGGTCGGACACGCCCAGGGGCAGATCGGTGCGGATCTCCGCCTCGCCACCATCGCTGCGCAGGACGAACAACTGCGCATGGGTGTCGTCGCCGGTGGTCTTGCGCAGGAATGCCAGACGCGTTCCGTCCGGCGACCAACGCGGCGAGGTGTCGGACGGTCCCGCGGTGAAGCGAACGTTGCGCGTTGCGTCCCAGAGATGGATCGTGCGGTCGTACCGATCCTCGTCGAGGTCGATCTCCGTCAGGACATAGGCGACCCGGACGCCATCGGGGTGCAGCTGTGGGTCGCTCGGAACCACCACGTGTTGCAGGTCGGAGGGTTGCAACGCGTACTCCTGATGGTCTGGCTGGTAAAGGTGAAGAAGGGAAACGCTAGCGCCCAACGCCCCCGCTGCGGGGAGGATCGGCAGGCTCACCGACCCGATCGGTCACGCGTCGCCGATGCCCTGGCTTGACGGGCGGTGGCGCAACAGTTCGTACAGTGCGACACCCGCGGCGACCGACGCGTTCAGCGATGCGACCCGGCCCCGCATCGGGAGGCGCACGAGAGCGTCACACCGTTCGCGGACCAACCGCGACAGTCCGCCGCCTTCCGCACCGATCACCAGGACGCAGGGCTCGGTCACCAGAGGATGGTCGGCCAACTCCACCTCGGCGTTCCCGTCCAGGCCCAGGGACCACACGCCGCGATCATGCAGCTGACCCAGCGTGCGGACCAGGTTGGTCACCTCCACGACCGGCAGGAAGGCCAGAGCACCGGCGGCCGACTTCTCCGAGGTGGGCGTGACACCGGCGCTCCTGCGTTCAGGCACGAGCAGCGCGTGGGCGCCGACGGCCTCGGCCGTGCGCGCGATGGAGCCGAGGTTGTGCGGATCGGTCACGCCGTCGAGAGCCACCAGCAGGGCGGGTTCGGACGCAGCCGCCGCCCGATCGAGCACGGCATCGAGCGACGCGTGCGGGAACGGCGGTGCCAGCGCCACCACGCCCTGATGGACCAGTCCGTCGGTGACGACGTCGAGAACGTCGCGGTCGACCCGTTCCACGGGCAGTTGCCGCTCGGCCGCCAACGCCAGGATCTCATCGAGAACCAGGACCGGGTCGCGCGACTCGGCGACCATGATCCGGGTGACGTCGTGTTCGGACCGCAGCAACTCGCGCACGGGGTGCAGTCCACCGACCACCCGCTCCTCGAGCAAACCACGTCGCGAGGGCGTTGATCCCCCCTTGCCCTTGCCGGCGGCGCCCTTCCGGCTCATCCCTCCACCGGATCCGGCAGGGGGGCGGCGGTGTACCAGCGGGCACCGTCGGGACTGTCCTCAACGACGACACCGGCGGTCGTCAGCTGGTCGCGAATGGCGTCCGCCGTTGCGAAGTCCCGGGCGGCACGCGCCTGCCGACGGCCGTCCAAGAGCCCTTCGACCAGCGGAGCGATCCGCTCCTCGAGGGCGGCAGCCTCCGCCAGCCAGTCGTCGAGCCCGATACCGAGCACCTCGTCGGACAGGTCGACCAGCAGGTCGGCCATCGCCACGACCGCCTGCTGCTCGGCCGCGTCCCCGGCGGTGGCCTTCTTCAAGCGCTCGTTGCCGTCGGTCACCAACTCATGCAGGGCAGCGACGGCGGCGGGGGCGTTCAGGTCGTCGTCCATCGCGGCCAGGAACGCGGCGCGATGGGGCTCTGCCGCCGCCGTGTCAGCGGTCACGTCGTCGGAGGCGATCTGGCGCACCGACCGCACGAACGTGGTGAAGCGCTGATGGACGGTGGTCGCATCGCGCAACCGCTCGGTTTCGAACGTGAGCGGCGTGCGGTGTTGCGCGGACAGGTACCACAGGCGCAACGGTCCGAGTCCCCAGGCAGCGATGGCGTCGTCCAGGGACACCACGTTGCCGATGGACTTGGACATCTTGTCGTCACCCATCCGCACCATGCCGTTGTGCACCCAGGTGCGCGCAAAGACACCGCCGTGGGCGGCCTCGTGCTGGGCGATCTCGTTCTCGTGGTGCGGGAACACCAGGTCCAGACCGCCGCAGTGGATGTCGAACCCCTCGCCCAGATGCTTGGCCGCCATGGCGGAGCATTCGATGTGCCATCCCGGTCGGCCATCGCCCCACGGTGACGGCCACGACGGCTCCTCCGGCTTGGCCGACTTCCACATCGCGAAGTCGAGCGGATCCTCCTTGCGGTCGGAGTCGACCACGTCTTCGCCCTGCTGCATGTCGTCGATGCGGCGACGCGACAGCTTGCCGTAGTCCGCGAACCTCCGCACCCGGAAGAACACGTCACCGTCCACCGCGTAGGCCTTGCCCTGGTCGATCAGCTCCTGGATCAGCGCCTGCATCTCCAGGAGGTGGCCGGTGGCCAGCGGTTGGATGTCGGGTGGCTCCACGCCCATGGCATCCATGGCGCGATTCCAGGCCCGGGTGTAGCGGGTGGCGATGACGGCCGGGTCGACCTTCTCGCGCCGCGCACGCAGGATGATCTTGTCGTCGATGTCGGTCACGTTCTGGACGAACGTGACCTTGAAACCCGTGTAGGTGAAGTATCGGCGCAACACGTCCGTGACGACTGCCAGTCGACCGTGGCCGACATGGGCTTCGGCCTGGACCGTCGGTCCGCAGACGTACATCGACACCGCGCCGTCCTCACGGGGTTCGAACGGCAGCTTGACGCGCCGCAGCGTGTCGTACAGGACGAGTGACATCGCAGCACCGTGATCGTGGGAGGTGGAGGGGGAGGCCGTCGAGAGCCACCGGCGGCTCTATCGCACGTCCAAATCGACAGCCTACCGACACCCCGCCCCCCACCGTGCCGACACGCGGCCGAGGAACCGGCCGCATTCCATCGCCCTTGCCGAACCACCGACCATCGGCGGCCGTCAGGCGGGATGGATGGCCGCGCGCAACGCCTGCTCCGTGTCAGCGTCGATCGTCGTGAGCCCGTGGGCGTCGACTGCATGCGTGGCAGCAGCGGACATCACGTCGTCCTGCGTGGCGCCGTTCACCACACCCTCACAGCCGGACACCACATCTCCGCACCGCAGCTCGTACGTCATCTCGGTTCCCTTCGTCGGGGTGCCGGCCCGCGTGATCACGCCGGCCGTGCCATGGAGAGGGCCTGGTCCGTCGTCAACTCCTGGTCGTGGATGGTGCGTGCGTGCTCCTGCGCCGCCGCCACCACCTCGTCGTCCCCGTTGCCGTGCAGCGTGAACCCGCACGGACACTGGATGACCTTGGCATCGTTCACGTTCACCCTCCGCATGGGACACTGCAGCAAGCATGTAGGCGAGACGTTGGCAGGACGTTGGTGTCGCCCCTCCGGTTCTACCTCACGGGACGCGTCACGGTCGAGGGTTCACACACCGTCGACCAGTCGGCACTGCCCGGCCGCCAGGGACGCCTCGCCCTGGTGTACCTGGTCGTCGAACGCCACCGTCCGGTGCCGATCCACGAGGTGGCCGGCGCCCTCTGGGGCGATGATCTCCCCCGGACCTGGGAGGCGTCCCTGCGGGTCGTGGTCAGCAAGCTCCGCCGGGTGCTGACTCAGACCGGTGACCGGGCCACGACCATCCTGACCGACGGCGGCTGCTACGACGCCCGGGTCGGGGACGCCTGGGTCGACATCGAGGTGGCGGCCAACGCTCTCGACCGTGCTGAGGGCGCCTGGCGGCACGGCGATATCACGACCACCTGGTCGGAGGCGACGGTCGCAGCCGCGATCCTGCGGCGGCCGTTGCTGCCTGGCGAGGACCGCCCGTGGGTGGACGCCGCGCGGTTCCGCCTGACCGGGATGGCCGTACGTGCCATGGACCTCCTGGCCCGGGTCTACCTCGAGCGGGACGAACACTCGTTGGCCATCGCCGTCGCACGGGATCTCGTGGCGCTGGAACCCTTCCGCGAGGCCAGCCACCGTCAGCTCATGCAGGCGCATCTGGCCGCCGGCGACCGCGGCGAAGCGGTGCGGACCCACCAACGACTCCGCGACCTGCTGACCGAGGAGTTGGGTGTGGATCCCTCCGCCGAGACCACGTCGCTGTACCTGGAAGTCCTCCGTAGGGGGTCGCCCGACTGATCGCCCCGCCGCCAACCGCCCCACGACCCCCACTGCAGACGGTCGTGTCTACCGGTCCGAGACCGTCAGCAGGCACGTTGCCCAGGCGCCGATGCCCTCTCCGCGCCCCAGCGAGCCGAGGTGGTCGGTCGTGGTGAACTTCACCGACACATCTGCGATGTCGACCTCCAGGCACCGTGCCAGGTTGGACCGCATCGCATCCCGGTGAGGTGAGAGACGAGGTCGCTGGGCGACGACCGTGACGTCGAGGTTTCCCATCCGCCATCCCGCCGCGACCACCTCGGCGACGACCATCGTCAACAGGTCCAGCGAATCAGCCCCGGCGATGGCCGCGTCATCGGTCCCGAAGCGGCGACCCAGATCGCCCATCGCCGCCGCGCCGAGCAGCGCATCCGCCGCAGCATGGGCAACCACGTCGGCATCGGAGTGCCCGGCGAGCCCAGGCCCCTCTGCCACGTGCACTCCCGCGAGCACGAGCTGCCGGGCGGCGTCGTCGCTGAACGCATGCACGTCCAGGCCACTGCCGATCCTCATGGTGCGACCTGCGCTGCGCGTGCCAATGCCTCGACGAGTTCGAGGTCATCCGGGAAGGTGATCTTGTGTCCCAACGCTGATCCGGCGACGACCACGACCTCACCGGTCAAGCGGCCGCTGGCGATCCAACGCTCGACGAGCGCCAACTCGTCCGTCGCGGTGTCCTCGGCCGACAACACGGCGTCGAGGACGTGCCGGGGGAACGCCTGCGGGGTCTGCACTCCGACCAGCTCCCGGCGGTCGACGGTCGCCACGACACGCCCGTCGACGACGCGCTTCAGGGTGTCCACAACCGGCACGCCGGGCGCCGCGGCCAGGACACCGT
>JBDNIX010000191.1:0-6097 GCA_041688045.1 Nitriliruptoraceae bacterium | reverse complement strand
GATCATGGGGAACGCCGGGAGGGTGATCCGGTCGTCGGTGGCGTACAACCCGGCCGCGATCGCCGTCCCCCCGCTGGCGGTCATCGCCCAGCAGTCCTGCAACGCCGCAGGGCGCCCGATGGCATCGTCGACACCACGTCCGACCAGGCGCCTGACCTCTGCCGGGACGATGAGGTCCCCGCGGTCGTCCACGGGGACGGGCGACACCGACTCAACGTTGCGGCGGTCGGGAGTCCAGCCGTGGGTGTCGTCGGGATATTCCAGGAAGGGTCCGCCTCCCACCGCGGCGGCGACGTGCAGGTTCGCCAGCAGTCCGATCCCGTCGGTCCAGGTGTGCGGTGAGTAGCGACGTCCGCGGCGGATGACGCGCTCCGCCAGGCCGCGGCCGCGCGACATCCACCGGCCAGTGGTTCCTCCAGCCAGTAGACGTCCAGTTCACCGAGCGCGTCGGCGAACCTTCGTGCGTCGGCCAGGTCGATCGACCCGGTGACGTCGCCCGCCATGCGCCATGCCTGGTTGCGGTCCACCATGACCTCGAGGTCGCTCCCGACGGCATCGCGCACCGCCGGTCGCGCTGCTCGCGGCTGGCCATGGCGCCCACTTGGGTGTCTCCGTCCAGCGGGTCGCCGGGCGTGAGCCTGCGCCCGACCTCGACGATCCCGGCGACGATGCGGTCGGCGATCCGCTCGTCGACGACCAGCCGCGAGCCGGCGTGGCAGGTCTGGCCCTGGTTGGAGAAGATGCCCCAGGCGATTGCTTCGGCGGCGTCCGGGAAGGGGACGTCGGCGAAGACCACCTGTGGGCTCCTGCCGCCGAGTTCCGGGGAGACGTGTTTGAGGTTGGAGGCGGCGGAGCACCCTGCGGCCCGTGACCGTGGAACCGGTGAAGGTGATCCTGTCGATGTCTGGGTGGCGGGTCACTGCTGCGCCGGGCCCAGCTTCTACGCGGTGCTGATCAGCGGGTAGTTCCACGGCACGATCGCGGCGACGACGCCGACGGGCAGCGTGGCGACGACGCGGCCGTCTCGGGTCCGGTTGCCGTCCGATGCCCGTTCGCCGTCCAGAGTTTTCGCCGTCGCAACGGTGCTGCATTGGCGAGGTTCGCCGAAGGTCGCCGCAGGGGGCGGCACTACGCTCGGCCGGGTTCGACGCCGGCACCTTTCGCGCCCGGCGGGTTTTCGAGGACGAGGTTGGCCATGCGACGCATCCGGATCGGCATCGACACCGGTGGGACGTTCACCGACGTCGTGGCCTTCGACGAGTCGACCGGTGCGCTGACCACGACCAAGACGCCGTCCACGCCGTCGGACCCGTCCGTGGGCTTCATGGCGGGGGTCGACAAGGTCCTGCAGGCCGTCGGTGACAACGCCACCGGGACGGACGTCGCCGCCGTCAGCCACGGCACCACCGTGGCGACCAACGCGCTGCTCGAGGACGCGATCGAACGGATCGGGCTGATCACGACCGAGGGCTACCGCTACATCCTCGAGATCGCACGTCAGTCCGTGCCCGACGGCTACGGCAACAGCTACTTCTGGGTCAAGCCAGACCGCATCGTTCCCGTCAACCTGGTCACCGAGGTCGAAGGCCGAATGGACGTCAGTGGGGCCGAGGTGCGCCCCTTCGACGAGGCCGGTGCTGTCCGGGTCGCCCGCTGGTATCGCGACCGGGGCATCGACACGATCGGCGTGTGCTTCCTGCACAGCTACGCCAACGATCGGCACGAACGGGCGATGCTGGAGGTTGTGCAGCGCGAGCACCCCGATGCGGTGGTGTCCATCTCCTCTGAGGTCCTGCGTGAGTACCGCGAATACGAACGCACCGTCACGACCCTGGTCGACGTGTCGGTCAAGCCGAAGGTGACCCGCTACATCCGCGGCATCGCGCAGCGGCTCGATGCCTATACGACCGGGGGCGACGCGTCCCCGGATTCGGCGGCGACCGGAACCTCGACGCTGGGATCCGTCGCTCCCGTTGCCATCCCGTTCTATGTGATGAAGTCCAACGGTGGCGTGCTGTCCGCGGCCGAGGTGGTGCACCAGCCGATCACGACCGTGCTGTCCGGGCCCGCGGCGGGCGCGCTGGGAGCGGCGCTGGTGGCGGGCGAGGCGGGGTACGACCGCATCCTCACCCTGGACGGCGGTGGGACCTCGACCGACGTGTCCGTGGTCCTCGGAGGCGAGCCCACCCTGACCACCGAAGGCTCGGTCGGGCGCTTTCCGTCGAAGATCCCGATGATCGACGTGGTGACCGTCGGCGCCGGTGGGGGATCGATCGCGTGGATCAACCCGGAGGGCAACCTCAAGGTCGGACCGCGGTCCGCGGGCGCCGACCCCGGACCGCGGTGCTACGGCAAGGGCGGCACGGAACCGACGGTCACCGATGCCCATCTGATGCTGGGACGCATCCCTGCGCACCTGCTCGGCGGCGAGATCCCGTTGGACGCGGCCGCGGCCCGCGACGGCATCGACCGGCTTGCCATGGATCTGGGGCTCGATCCGTACGAGGCGGCGCGCGGCATCCTCGAAATTTCTGCCTGGAACCAGGCCAACGCCATCCGGCAGATCACCGTGAAGCGCGGGCTGGATGTCCGGGAGTTCGCCATGGCGGCATTCGGCGGGTCCGGCCCCCTGCTCGTCTGCCGCCTGATCGACATCCTGAACATGCAGGCCGTGGTCGTGCCGTTGGACCCCGGTAGCCTGTCGGCCTTCGGCCTGCTCACGGTCGACGTGAAGAACGACTACGTCCAGACCCACGTCGTCAGGGACCGCGAGGTGGATCGTGACGAACTGGCCGCGGTGTACGCGACGTTGGAGGTCAAGGCCACGGACGCGCTCGACCGGGAAGGCTTCGCGCCGGAGGACCACGGCTTCGTCCGGACGGCGGATCTGCGCTATGATGGGCAGGCCTTCGAGGTCCGCGTCCCCGCTCCATCCGGGCCCATCGATGCGGACTTCCAGCGGGCCGTCGTCGACGCCTTCCACGACGAGCACGAACGGCTCTACGGCTACTGCTACCGGGACGCCTCGGGCACCCGCGGCCACGAACACGCCGTCGAATGGGTCAACCTCCGTGTGAGCGGAATCGGCCCCATCCAACGCCCGCAGATGCGCCGCCTGGCGGCGGGGAACGGTGACCCTTCGGTCGCGCAGTCCGGGACTCGGTCGGTCGCCTTCGCCGGGCAGCCTGTGGACACGCCGATCTTCGCCCGCGAACGCCTGCTCGCCGGCGACGTGGTCCCCGGACCCGCCGTGATCGAGGAGTTCGGGTCCACCCTGCCCATCCATCCGGGGTTCGTCGCACGGGTCGACGACCTGGCGAACCTCGTGGTGACCGCCGATGTGACCGAGGAGGTCGCCTGATGCCGACGCTGACCGGCAATGCTGCATCCGACATCGACGGCGTCGTGCTGGAGATCGTGCAGGGGACCCTCGCCTCCATCGAGAAGGAGGTCGAGGATGCGATCGGGCGGACCTCCCGCTCACCGATGATCCGGGATGCGCACGACTACCGGGCGGGAATCTACGACCGGCTGATGCGCAAGCTGACGGGAAGGTCGTATTCGGCACTGGTCCAGCCGGTCGTCCGGGACTTTCCCATCCAGACGATGCGGCCCGGTGACGTGTACTTCCACAATGACGTCTACCTCTCCGAAGGCGGGATCGGTCACCTGCCCGACCTGTGCGTCACCGTGCCCGTGTTCCAGAACGACGAGGTGGTGGCGTTCGTGCAGGCGTTCGGT
The DNA here is from genome assembly GCA_041688045.1 of Nitriliruptoraceae bacterium. Taxonomy (GTDB): domain Bacteria; phylum Actinomycetota; class Nitriliruptoria; order Nitriliruptorales; family Nitriliruptoraceae; genus CSSed11-175R1. The sequence continues at coordinate 2,356 of JBDNIX010000191.1, read as the reverse complement.
CACCACGACGACATCGGCGGCGGGGTGCCGGGGTCGATGCCGTCGGGTGCGACCAGCGTCTACGAAGAAGGGCTGATGGTCCCGCCGATCAAGCTGTGGGACCAGGGCGTGCCCAACGATGCGGCGATCCGGATCATGACGCGCAACTCCCGGATGCCGGAGTCGTTGGCGGGCGACCTCGATGCCGAGTGTTCCGCCTGTCTGATGGGCTCGCGACGCGTCGGCGAACTGTTCGAGCGGTACGGCCTTGACACCGTCGAAGCCTGCTTCGACGCGGTGATTGCGAACAACACGCGCACGTACCGACGCGAGATCCTGTCGAAGATCCCCGACGGCACCTACGTCTGGGAGGACTACGCCGAACACGACGGGGTCGACGAACCCCGCCTGCACGCCCAGCGCATCACGCTGACCAAGACGCCGGGCAGCGCGGACGACGACGGCGCCAAGCTCATCATCGACTTCACCGGGACCTCCCCGCAGGCCAAGGGCCCCATCAACCACTGCGGCGACTACGCCGACGGGAACTTCCTCAAGAAGTGGCTGGGGCCGATCCTGCGCAACCTCGCGGACACGCCGGAACGGATGGCCGAGTTGGACGTCAACGAAGGCATCGTGGACCTGATCGAGATGCGGTTTCCGGACAAGGGCACGCTGTTGACGCCGGTCTTCCCGGCGCCGACCAACGCCCGCACCTTCGTGATCCTCCGGCTGCTGGGCGTGCTGTCCGGCGTGCTGGCCAAGGCCGTCGACGGCAAGATGCCCGCGGATCAGGAGACGATCCGTTACACCGGGGTGTACGGCAAGCGGGCCGACGGCAGCAGCTATCTGATGCGCGAGGTGCTCGGGGGTGGGTCCGGCGGTCGGTACTACGCCGACGGCGAGGACACGATCCACGTCGTTCCCGACTCGCGCAATCTGCCGACCGAGTTCACCGAATCGAGGTTTCCGTTCCGGGTCGAACGCCTCGGACTGGCGCAGGACTCGGGCGGCGCGGGACAGTTCCGGGGCGGCCTCGGCTACGACAAGCACATCCGGATGCTCGAGGACGCGTACTTCATGTCTATCGCGGACCGGTCGATCCTGGCGTGCTGGGGTGTGAAGGGAGGTCGCGCGGGCACGTCGTTCCAGGTCACGATCGACCCCGGCGGACCCGGTGAACGCCGCATGGACGGTCTGGTCGACGATGAGCCCATCAGGGCGGGCGAGGTGATCCGCATCCGTACGACCGGTGGGGGCGGATGGGGCGACCCGCTTGATCGTGAACCGGCGGCGGTCGAGCGCGACGTGCTGTGGGGCAAGGTCTCCCGGCAGGCCGCCGAGCGCGACTACGGCGTCGTGGTCACCGGGCCGGATGACGCACCGGTCGTCGACGAGGCCGCGACGGCGGCTCGTCGCACGCGTCTGCGCGACGACCGCGGCGAGGTGGCGTTCTTCGACCGGGGTCCCGGCTACGCGCGGCTCGACCCCGACGGACGGGCCTTCCCCGACGTGGACGTGGTGTGACGTCGGTCCGGTCGGCTGCGCGTCAGCGGACGACCGCAACCGTGCAGGTCGCGTGGTGGAGGCATTTCTGCGACACCGATCCGACCTGCAGGCCGCGGAAACCTCCGCTTCCACGTCCGCCGACGACCAGCAGATCCGCCTCCTGACTCAACTCGATCAGGGTCCTGGCGGCATCGCGTGCGGCGGCTACGGATTTCACGACCGCGCCGTCCGGAGGCGTCACCTCCTGCAGGCTGGTGTGGATCACCCGCTCTGCATTCTGGCGGGCGATTGTGTCGTTGTCCTGCCGCGCCTGGCTCTCCTGCGTGGCCAGCCGTTCGATCGTGCCTGCGGGCAGGTAGGGCGACCTGGGGGCATAGGCGTTACGCGTGCTCGGCGAGTGGTACGCATGGACCGCCAGCACCGAGGCGTTGTCGTGGCGGTCGGCCGCGTCCATCGCGAAAGCCAGGGCCCGGTGGGCGGTGGGTGAACCATCGATGCCGACGACGATCTCGTACAGGTCATCCATCCAGGTTCCGGGCTGTAGGGGCATCGAGGCGACACATCACCCTACCGACCAGAGGCTCACGTCCTGGTTTCCCGCACCCGGCCTCTGGTCGACGGGCCCGGCCCGGCCTCTGGTCGACGGGCCCGCCCCGGGCTCTGGTCGACGGGCCCGCCCCGGGCTCTGGTCGACCTCCGGCGACAGATGCTCGTCGTCGATGCGCGGTGCGCCCTTCACCCGGTCCTTGTCGTACGCGACGTACGGCGTGTCGACCGTGCCAAACCTCTCGCCGTCGGTGCCGATGACGTCCTGACCCGACAATCGGTCGAGATCGTTGCGGGAGATCATGCGGTTCTGCTCGTGCGG
>JBDNIX010000190.1:0-3091 GCA_041688045.1 Nitriliruptoraceae bacterium | reverse complement strand
GGCGCCACCTGCTTCCCGCATCACGGTCTGAAGGCACCGTCGAGATAGAGTGGCGCTTGCCTTCGGACTAGCGGGAAGCACGCTGGCGGCTTCGATGAAGTCCCGTCTGATGCCTTCGGGGACCTGCTCCGGTACGTGAGGAATGTCGGCAGGTGGCCGAATGACTCGATTCGCCGTTAGCCTCTCCGCGTTGCCCATCGGTGCCTTGCGGAAGACGGACAGCTGAACAACGGGCAGATGGCAGGCAGTACAGACGGATCGGGTAAAGCAGAATACGTGATTTGCGAGGGTGAAGGAACTAGGCGTCGTTGCGGGGCCGAGCAAGGCGAACTGAACGATGGGTTCCACAGTGGGGACACTGGCCTCTTCCCCCAGGGCCTAGCGAGTTCACAGAGAAATATCGAGCGCTGCGATGAGACCGCCGGTTACGGCCTGCATGACCACATCGGGTAGGATCCCGATCTGCTCGCCGAATTTTCGCTGGTCGAGGGTGGTGACCTGGTGGCAGAGGGCTACCGAGTCCTGCTCGAGGCCTCCCTCCCCTGCCGCGATCGGAATGGCGCTGGGGCCCCTGCGTGCCTGCCGCGACGAAGTCGTGAGCGGTACGATAACGAAGCTGCGCCAGGAGTCGATCTCGTTCAGGCTGTCGTGAGATACGACGATGACGGGGCGACGGCCTTGCTGCTCACTACCGGATCGGGGGTGAAGGTCGGCCCAGTAGATTTCGCCCCTCCTCAAGGAACGTGTTCCAGTAGGGCTTCGATACCGGCGGCTTCTAGGTCCTCGTCGAGGTCGGCACCGGTGCCTGCCATTGCGATGGCGTATTCCCGGAGCTCTTCCGCCACCTGCACTCGCTTCTGGCGCTTGACCCACTCCTCGATTGCTGCACGCGCCAATGTCGTAGCAGCGGTACCATGCCGTTCCGCCTGCTCCTTCAGACCCTGGTGCAACTCAATCGGAAGCGGGACGTGGATGTTCTTCTTCACGACTCCAGGCATCAAACCCTCCCATGTCAGACCATGATGACACATTCGTCGACCAGCGTCGTGCCGTCCAGGACGCGCATCCGTCACGCGTCTTGCAGTACAAGAGTGTTGAAGGATTGCAGAGTTGCTGTCCTGCACGGCTGTCCTCCCCTTGTCGTACCTGGGGAGCGTGGTCGCGTCCAACAATTTTCAGAATGGAGGTCGGTCCTTGCTGTAGATAACCGCGCAAGGCCGCTCGCATCATACGCAAAAGCGAACTCCCGGTTGCGATCAACAACCAGGAACTCACGTGCTGTACAGATAGCCAGCAAGCTTGTAGCGGCTACTTTTCAGCGCCTGAAGGGTCTCGTCAACCCTATTTTCACCAGGGAGGGCCTTCCGTGCCCCCCCATACCCACAACCCGTTGCGACGAGTTCATCCTCACGACCTCGCACGACGTCGATCGGTGAGATCCTTCGTCAGCACTACGGCGACGCCTACGCCGACGATTGGCTTCACCGAGAAGAGCGGCCGACGCCATCCGGCAAGCCCGCACCTGCGCGGGCCTGAGCCAGTCCGAGCTGACTCGGCGCAGCAGCGTGTCGCAGCAGCGTGTCGCAGCCGACGATCAGCGCCTACGAACGCGGCGTACACGATCCGACGGTGCGGACATTACGACACCTAGTCGCACATGCGGGGTACGACCTGGATCTCACACTCACGCGAGCTGGTAGCGCCCCCGCCTACCGACCACCGCAGCCGCCGTCCGACTGCGGGAGCGGCGGCTGGATCTGATCGGAGCTGGCCGGCGACTCGGAGCGACGAACCTCCGCGTCTTCGGCAGCGTCGCCCGCGGCGACGTCACGGGCGAAAGCGACGTCGATCTGTTGGTCGACCTCGCGTACGGAGTCAGCCCGATCGGCCTCGGAAGGATCCGCGAGGTGTTCGAGACGATCTTCGAGCGCCGCGTCGACGCCGTCCCCGCCTCCGGCCTGAAGACGGAACTGCGTGACGAAGTTCTCGCCGAGGTGATCCCCCTTGCGTCGGCATGACAGGCAACGGCTCGCGGACATCCTCGCCGCCATCGACGGCATCGGCGATCACCTGAAGCACGGGAACCTCGAGCAGGGCATCGTTTTCGACGCCGTACGCAAGCGACTGGTCGAGATCGTATAGGCCGTCGCGGCGGTCCGCGAGATCGACATCGTCCGGTTCACGGTCGAGGACGATCTCCTGCCCCTGCGGGACGCCGTCATGTGCCTCCTCGAGCGAATCGATCGGACGCCGGATCTGCGCTAGCGCAGGGTGCGCTCAGTCAGCGCCACCCAATACAAATACTCGGCGTACGCCAACTGTGCGGAGGGGCGCCTCAGACCGTACCCGCAGCGCGGACCTCCAGCGCGGCGTCCGGCAGCGTCTCCAGCAGGGCCGATAGTTCCATTTCGGCCTCCTCGTCCAGCAGCACCGCCAGCATGCGCGGACCCGCCTCCGTCAGCAGCGCCACCACGGAACCCTCGTAGCCGTCCAGCCGGCCCACGAACAGCCGCTGTGCGGAGGGCGATCCGGGCATCTGAACCCACAGTTCGGTGCCGTCCATGCCGGAGCCTACCGGCTACGAACGCCGCGACGCGTGACGCTAGGCGCCCGCTCAGGCGGTCCTGCTCAGAGGGCGTCCGCTCAGACGGTGCCGGCTCAGGCGGCGCCGACGAGGTACGGCGTCAGCGCCTCCCGGTAGGCCGGCGACAGCGGCCGCGACGACTGTGCCTCGTAGTCGTAGAGGACGACGACGCTGCCGATGCGGGCGCCGGGCTCGCCGTCCACCACGATCGTCTGGTCCAGGGTGACGCTGGTGCGGCCGATGCGGGCGACGCGGGTGTCGACCTGGACGCGCTGTCCGAACAGGATCTGGCGCAGGAAGTCCAGTTCGATCCGGGCCAGGATCAGGTCGCCCGACGGTGGTTCGAGACCGCGCATGAAGGCGATCCGAGCGATCTCTGCCCAAGTGGCGTACACGGCGTTGTTGACATGCCCGAACATGTCGGTGTCGTTGAAGCGAAGCTGCACCGGTGTCACGTGGCGGCAGGCGCTGGGGCCGCCGGGCGTGCTTTCGTCCCTGGGTCCGTCG
>JBDNIX010000189.1:0-3698 GCA_041688045.1 Nitriliruptoraceae bacterium | reverse complement strand
GGTTCGTTGTTCCCATCACCGTCCTTACCATCGCGGCCACGGTCATCCGCCAACGGTCCCGATCACCCGTGGAGAACGGATCCGATCGACCTTGATGCGGCGTCGCGCAGTACCCGAACCAGGCCGCGCCGCCGATACCGATGTGCCGTTCCGCGTCGAACTCTTTGAAGAAGGCTCGGCTGATCGCGAACACGCCGCGCTGCGGTAGCCAGAAGTCGCCGAGGCGACCCTGGCCAGCGAGCGGCCCGAGATCACCGAGATCCTGCCCTTCGACGATCCCCGTGCTACCGGCGACCATCCACATGCGTAGCGGATGGGCATGGAAGCGCTGGCCGTTGGGTGAGGTCCCCTGCAGGGCGATCCGTCGGGCCCGCGTACCCAGCCCGGCGACGCCACCGAGTATGCGAAGCAGGCGCGGGCTCCTCCTGACACGGGCGGGAAGCCGCTGGGATACGCCGTTCATCATCCGCGTCACCCGTGCCGCGGCAAGTTCCACCTGCCACCGCAGCCCGTCCGCGGCGACCTCGAGGGTCCGGTCCCCCGCCCACGCCAGATTGCTATCCGTGCGGATGGTGCGATCCACCCCGGCGCCGAAGTACCGCGAGCAGGCTTGCTCCGCAGGCGCGTCCTCGCGGAACGTCCACCTCGCGAAACAGCGAGCGCAGGACGCCGTAGCCACCGAAGCTCTCCGGAAAGGCCTCGGTGGGAACCGCCGCCGTCACTGTTGTCGCCGCGAACTCGCGTGGCTCCCGCAACTTCACGTCTGCTTCCTGCACCTACGCGTCCAGGACGCGCCCTCATCAAGCGATCGCTTGATTGACGGAGCCTGGCCGCTCGGCGGCCAGAAGTCAGACGCATGTTTGAAGAGCGCAACCGCGGGAAATCAAGCGATCTCCAGCATCTTGAGACCCCACAGCCCAGCGAGCGCCCGCAGCTCCGCGCGGACATCGGCGTACACGAACGCGTCCGAGTCCGCGCTCGCATCCGCGTGCAGGGACACGTCGAGGTGGTTGATGATCATGCGTTCACCGCGGGCATCCACCATCACCGCGGAGGTCGGCGGAGTGGCACCCGCCACGACCTCGAGGTAGCGGGTGTCGACGGCGTCGGCGACCAGGCCGTCCTTGATCCGCGTGCCCGTAAGGTCGTCACCGACCGCGCCGACGAACGCCGCTCGCCCCCCCCAGCCGTGCAACGGTCACCGCACCGTTGGCCGCCGGACCGCCGCCGACGTAGCGCAGCCCGCGTGCGAAGTGCTTACCCGCCGTGGACGGCAGGGTCGGAACGTCGAACACGGTATCCAGGACCGCCAGACCCACGCACACGACCCGGGTCAGGACCCGGCTCCCGGCACCTGGTTCGGCGGTGTCCCGGTGGCATCCAGGACCTCGCGAACACGGTCGGCGACCATCGCACTGACGGCGACGTTGGATTCCATCGTCACCCCCGCGACGTGGGGGGTGAGGATCAGGTTCGGGACGTCGGCAAACCGAGCGAGTGACAGGTCGTCGAGTGGCTCCTGCTCGAAGACGTCGAGGGCCGCTCCGCCCAAGCGACCCTCGGTGAGCGCCGCACAGAGTGCATCTTCGTCGACGATGCCGCCCCGGGAGGTGTTGATCACCAGGGCTCCGCGAGGCAGCAGTGCCAGCGACGGCGCGTCCAGAAGTTGGTGCGTGTCGGGTGTGAGCGGGACATGGAGGCTGACGGCATCACTGGCAGCGAGCAACTCATCGAGCTCCGCAGAACGGGTGACCTGCTGCCAGACGGAGTCGTCTTCCGGCAGGAACGGATCGTAGGCGACGACGTCCACCCCGAGAGCTTGGGCCCGGTCGGCCACCAGTCGCGCGATCCCGCCCATGCCGACCAGACCGAGGCGCGTCCCCGCGACCTCGTGTCCGACGAGTTCCTGACGTGGCCAACCGCCGGCGAGTAACCGTTTCGTGGCATGGAACATCTGTCCTCGGCGCAGCACCAGCAGTGACGCCACCACGTACTCCGCAACGGACACGGCGTTCGCACCGGTTGCGGGGATGACGGCGATGCTCCGGGCGTCGCAGGCCGGGACGTCGATGTTGTCGAGCCCGACCCCCAACCGTCCGACGACGCGGAGCTGCGGCGCAGCCGCCAACAGGGCTTCGTCGACGACGGTGCGGTTTCTGACGATCAGCCCCGTTGCCTGGCCGAGCAGTGCGGCCAGGGTCGTGCGGTCGTCCACCAGCGTCGGGTCATAGCGAACGTCATGGGTGGCCCGCAGCGACTCGACGGCGTTGTCGTCCATGAATTCGGTGATGATGATGTCGGTCATGACTCCCTCTCCCGGGCACCGGTCAGCCTGGTCGGCACCAGTGGCAGCTCACGTGTCGCCGACCGTCACGCGCGCGCGGCCGCGAGCAGTGCCTCGTAGTCGACGGGGGCATTGGCGTCGACACTGGTCGCCTGGTCGGGCATCGGGTACTTCAGCCCCGACCCGCAGTTGAACAGCACGGCGCGGTCATCGCTGGAAACCTGCCCGGTGGCGAGCGACTGCTTGTACGCGGCGAAGGTGGCGGCGCCCTCCGGGCACAGCAGCAGCCCGTCATCGGATGCGACATCCACCCGTGCCTGTTCGATCGCGTCATCGCTGACGGCGATGGCGAAGCCGCCCGACTCACGCACGGCGCGCAGGATCAGAAAGTCGCCGACGGCCGCTGGGACGCGGATGCCGGCCGCGACAGTGTGGGCGTCCTCCCAGCGCTCGGCGTGTTCGACGCCCTGCTCGTAGGCGCGCACCATCGGCGCGCAGCCCTCCGCCTGCACGGCGACCATGCGAGGGCGCTTCCGGCCGAGCCAACCCACCGCCTCGAGTTCGGCGAACGCCTTCCACATACCGATCAGTCCGGTGCCGCCGCCGGTCGGGTAGAAGATGACGTCAGGGACCTCCCAGCCCAGCTGTTCGGCCAATTCGAGCCCCATCGTCTTCTTTCCCTCGATGCGGTAGGGCTCCTTCAAGGTCGAGACATCGAACCAGCCGGTCGCCTCCTTGCCCTCGCCGACGATGCGTCCGCAGGTGTCGATGAGCCCGTTCACGCGGTAGGTGTGGGCACCCTGCAGCGCGATCTCGCGCACGTTGATCTCCGGCGTGTCGGCCGGGCAGAAGACGAACGTCTCGATGCCCGCGCGACTGCCGTACGCCGCCAGGGCCGCACCGGCGTTGCCGTTGGTGGGCATGGCGATGCTGGTGACCCCCAACTGCTTGGCCATGGACACCGCCATGACCAGTCCCCGTGCTTTGAACGAACCGGTCGGCAACCGTCCTTCGTCCTTGACGATGACGGTCCCGCCACCGAGGCGATCGACGCTGTCCTGCAGCGTGATCAACGGCGTCATGGTCTCCCCGAGCGAGACGACATTCTCCGGACGGACCGGCAGGAACTCGCGGTAACGCCACAGGTCGGGAGGCCGCGCCGCCACCTCGTCGCGATCCACCGCCGCCGCGATCGCCGGGAGGTCGTAGCGGACCAACAACGGCTTGCCCGCCTCCGACAGGTTGTGCAGCTTGTCCGCGGGATAGTGGGTTCCCGTCATGCTGCATTCGAGATGGGTGACGAAGGTCCGATCGGCGGGCGATTCCATGGAGCAATCCTTGCTGCAGTTCGGTCGGTGGGCGGGGTGCGTTCGGCGGACGGTAGGCGTGCAGCAGGCCTGGATCACGGCCCGGG
>JBDNIX010000188.1:0-5542 GCA_041688045.1 Nitriliruptoraceae bacterium | reverse complement strand
CTCGAGCTCGTCCGGGTCGGTGATGCGGTAGCCGTGCGCACCGAAAGCCTCGGCGACGGTAGCCAGGTCACATGGCGGTAGGGCGGTCTGTTGCTCGGCGAAGCCTTCCGACTCCTCCTCGACGGTGATCAGACCCAGTTTGCGGTTGTCGAAGATCACGATCGTGATGGGCAGGGCGAGTTCGACAGCGGTGATCAGGTCACTCGGAAGCATCGTGAACGAGCCGTCACCGACCAGGGCCACGACCTGGCGGTCGGGATAGGCGAGTTGTGCCCCGATCGCGGCCGGCAGGCCGTAGGCCATGCTGGCGAGGTTGCCGGACAGGGTGAACGACTGACGTTCCCGGATGGCGAGGTGGCGGGCGACCCAGGCGGTCACCGTTCCGGTGTCGCACACGACGATCGCGTCGTCGGTGAGGTGGGCTCCGACGGCGGCGGCGAGGCGTTCGGGTCGCAGCGGCACGGAGTCGCTCGTCTCGAAGCGGCGCATCTGCCTGCGCCAGTCCGCCATGTCCTGTTGCGCGCGTTCCAGGAAGCGACGATCCTCGCGGTGGGACAGCTGCTCCGTGAGCGCCGTCAACGTCTCGTTGGCACTCCCGACCAGCCCGACCTGCACGGGGAAGCGTCGTCCGATCCGTCGCGGCTCGATGTCGATCTGGACGGCTGGCACGTCGATGTCGGGGTAGAAGTCTCGGTACGGGAAGTCGGTGCCGACCATCAGTAGCGTGTCGCACGACTCGATGGCGTTGACCGCCGCGCGGGTGCCCAACAAGCCAAGGCCACCCACGGTCAGCGGATGGTCGTCGGGGATGAGTGCCTTCGCCCGTAGGGTCTTGATGATCGGTGCGCCGAGGCGCTCGGCGATGTCGAGCAGTTGCGGGACCGCTTGTCTGGCACCGATGCCGGCCAGGATGACGGGGCGCTGTGTGTTGCGCAGCAGGGTGGCTGCCTCGCTGAGGTCGTCGGGGTGCGGCACGAGCCGGGATTCGCGTTGTTGCACGGTGCCGTACTGGGGTTGGTGGACTGTCTGGGAGGCGAGGTTGGCCGGCAGTGCCAGGTGGGCCACTCCAGGGGTGGAGATGGCGGCACGGCAGGCTTCGATCGCCAAGCTCGGCATCTGATCGGGGTGGACGATCATTTCGGAGAACGCGGCGACGGCGGAGAACAGATCGTGCTGGTCGAGTTCCTGGTGTGCTGAGGTGCCGAGCAGCGAGGTGTCGGTCTGGCCCGTCACCGCGATCATCGGGGCGTGATCCCGGTTGGCATCGGCAAGACCGTTGAGTAGGTGCGCGGCACCCGGACCCGAGGTTCCAACGACCGCGGTCAGCTTGCCGGTCAGCTTCGCCTGGGCGCTTGCGGCGAATGCACCAGCTTCCTCGTGGCGAACGTGGATGAAGGTCAGTTCGGGATGGCGACGGATGCCGTCCACCACGGCATTGATGGCATCGCCCGGTACGCCGAACACCTGGCGGACGCCGGCGTCGGCCAGGACGGCGAGAAGACTGTCGGTGACGGTGGTCGAGATGATGTTTCCCATCCATGTCGAGGTGTCGAGGTTGTGGTGTCATGGAACCTCGTTCTTTTCAGCGCGTCGTCGGGCAGCCCGACCGGCTGGGGGTTCAGCGACAGTAACCCTGTGGGCCGCTCGTCACTTCCCTCCCCCCGAGGCGGGGACGGCCCTGGAATGATCCCGCCCGACGTGGTGTTGCCCCACCAGTCATCGATGCCGCGAGGAACATCCATGAGCGACCGGCCGATCGGTGACCATGCGTTGTTGTCCGACTCGCACAGTGCGGCGTTGATCGACCGTCGCGGCTCGGTCGAGTGGCTGTGTCTGCCACGGTTCGACAGCCCATCGGTGTTCGGCCGCATGCTTGACGCCGATGCGGGACACTTCCAGATCGGCCCGGTCCAGAATGCCGAGGTATCCCGGGCCTACCTCGACGGGACACTCGTTCTGGTCACGACGTTCCGCACCGCGACCGGTGTGGTGGAGTTGACGGACGCGTTGGCCATGGGTGAGGGCCCGCACGGCCATGACCTCGGTGCGGGAGCGCCGCACGTGCTGCTGCGACGTGCCCGCTGCCTCGACGGCACGGTCGAACTCGCGCTCGAATTCGCCCCGCGGTTCGAGTACGGCCTGACCCATCCGCTCATCGAAGCCGTGACGGGGGGCGTGAGCGCCCGGGGTGGTGCCAGCAGGCTGGTTCTCGCCTCATCGCTGGACCTCGACATCGACATCGATGATGCGGTGGTGCGCGGCAGGGCGACGCTCGCTGCCGACGAGTCCATGGAGGTGGCCTTGCAGTACGAGTCGAGTTGGTCGCCCTCTCCCGCTGCGTGGAGTCCCGCCCGGATCGCCGCGCGGATCGATGACACGGTCGTGGCGTGGCGGACCTGGCACGACCAACATCAGCGTTACGACGGGCCGTACGCGGACCTGGTCGATCACTCAGGTCGGGTCCTGCAGGGGCTGACCTACCAACCCAGCGGTGCGATCGTCGCCGCTCCCACGACCTCATTGCCGGAGTTGGTGGGTGGCGAACGCAACTGGGACTACCGCTATACGTGGGTACGTGATGCGAGCTTGACCATGGACGCGCTCTGGGTCGCGGCCTGTCCCGACGAGGCCAGCAACTTCGTGAACTACCTGACCACGGTCGCGAGCTCGACCCACCAGTCGGGCGATCTGCAGATCATGTTCGGGATCGAAGGCCAGCGCGACCTCACCGAGCGCACCCTCGAGCACCTCGACGGCTGGCGGTCCAGCCGGCCCGTGCGGGTCGGTAACGGTGCCTGGAACCAGATCCAGCTCGACGTCTACGGAGAACTTCTTGCCGCGGTCCACCGGCTGTCCGAACAGATCGGAGAGCTCGGGGCCGCCGAGCGGCGGTTCCTGATCAGCCTGGCAGACGCCGCGGCACGACGCTGGAAGGATCCCGACCAGGGCATCTGGGAAATCCGCGGCGAGCCGCAACACCACGTCTACTCCAAGGTGATGTGCTGGGTCGCACTGTCCTGCGCTATCGATCTGGCACACGCGTTGGCCGCCGAGGACCGCGTCGAGGGCTGGAAGTCGACCGCCGACGAGATCCGCACGGCCATCCTCGACGACGGATGGAACGAGAACGTCGGCGCGTTCACCCAGGCCTTCGGCAGCGACGCACTCGATGCCGCCGTGCTGGTGCTGCCGATGGTCGGGTTCCTACCTGGTGACGATCCGCGCATCCTGGCCACCATCGAGGCCATCGAGGCCGGCCTGACCGACCAACGCGGGCTGGTCTACCGCTACCGGCGCGACGACGGGCTGGAGGGTGACGAGGGGACCTTCCTGCTGTGCACGTTCTGGCTCGCCGAAGCGCTGGCCCGGGCCGGCCGCGTCGAGCGTGCACGGGAGGTCTTCGAACGCGCCATCGGCTTCTGCAACGACGTCGACCTGCTGGCCGAGGAGGTCGATCCCGCCAGCGGTGAACTGCTCGGCAACTTCCCGCAGGCGTTCAGCCACATCGGTCTCATCAACGCGGCCTGGGCCATCGACCAGGCCGAACGGGGCAGAGCGGATACACGACGCGCAGCCGAGCAGCGATGACCGATGCATTCCACGGCGTCGCCCGCCCGTCGATCGTCAGCGCGTGCCGATGATCTCCGGGTAGGTGGGCGACCATTCGCGGCTGGTCAGTCGGGCGGCGAGTTCGTCGTCGTCGACCTCGTCACCCACGCCAGCGTCGCGGGCCGCAGCGGCGACGGCGACGGCGAGTGTGATGCGTCGGCTCGTGCTGGCAACGTCGGTCAGGGGTGGCACTAGCGCGTCGGTTGGAGAGCCGTGGGTGTAGGGGCTGGTGTCCGCGACGGCTGCTGCCGCGGCACGCAACATCGAGTCGGTCACCGCTGTGGCCCGGGCGGCCATGGCGCCCGCGCCGAGGCCGGGGACGACGTAGATGTTGTTGGACTGCGCCACGACATGCGCGCGTTCGTCGAGGTCGACGTCGCCGAACGGGCTGCCCGTGGCAACCAGGGCCTGGCCCGAGGTCCAGGTGAGCACGACGGTCGGCGTCGCCTCGGCGCGGCTGGTGGGGTTGGACAGCGGCAGGACGATGGGACGACCAGCGCGTCATAGAGCGGACGATCGGTTCGGTGAACAGCCCCGACTGCCCGGAAACACCGATCAGGACAGTCGTGCAGGAGCCCGTCCGCATCCACGAGGAACAGGTTCGCCGTCGCCAGTCCGGGACCCAGAAACCAGGGGTCCTGACATGGCGACATCGTTCATGCAAGGTCGCTGGGGTTCTTGATGTTGTAGGTGAGGGTCAGGTCGGTGCCGGAGTAGACGGCATGGGTGGAGGTGAGTTCGTCGCAGAGGCTGGCGACGGCGTGGGTGCGGGCGGGGGTTGATAGCGGGTTGAGGGTGACGCGGAGCTGCCCGTTGCCGATGTGGAGGTCGGCGGGGGTGGTGAAGGCTTCGTGGAGCAGGCTGCGGGCTTCGTAGCCAGCCCGCAGCCGTAGGTCGTGTGGCCCGCGGTGGCGTCCCGGAACGGCAGGAAGTCCCGGCCCGCGTACCTGCCGAGCCCCAGCGGCTCGAGCCGGCCGATCCGGAGATCGACGACCCGACGCGTTCGTAGGCCATGATGCGGCCGGTGCTCGTGGCCACCTCGAAGCGCTCGGCGTGACATCGGTGTCCACCCGGGCGGCGAAGACCAATTGCGGGTCGCACGGGGCGACCGGCAGGCCGGTGAACGACGGCCGTCGCCGCGTGGGCAGCGGCGAGGACGGATGGCCGGCCAGGAGCGCATCCCGACCGGTGCGCCAGCATTCGTGCGCATCGGACGGGTCCCGCCGGTAGCGCTCGCGCACCTCGGCGCACAGGTCCACGAGGCGTCGGCGCCAGTCGAGCAGGTCGAGGCGGTCACCGGACACGGGATGCCTCCTCGACGGGCTCGTCCGGGAGCCTCCGGGTTGGGGTCCCGCGATCAGTGACCGTCGAGGAGGTGACCATCGATCTCGGTGTGGCAGCGTTCGTGGTGGATCGCGTAGCGGCCGGCGATCCGTCGTCCGTCCTCGCGCGGGGCGGGATAGCGCCACACGAGATCCTCGACGAGCCGCTCGCCGAGCCGGACGTGGAAGTACTCGGCGTCCCCCTTGTACTGGCAGCTCGTGCGCAGCGGACTGGGCTCGAGGAGGGTCGTCCGGACCTCTTCGGCGGTGAGGTAGAAGCGGGGCCGTGCTGTGGTCTCGAAGACGAGTCGTGGTGCCCGGCTCTGCGCCAGCACGACGCTGTCGAGGCTGATGCGCAACCGGCGGGACGAGTCGCGGACGTCGATGCGGTGGTAGGGGTCGATCGGCCCCGGGGCGACGAGCTCGTCCTCCTCGTAGAGCCGATCGATCCGGCCGGGGTCGAAGCTGACGAGCTCCACGAGTGCGGGCACGTCCGGATGGCGGGTCGCGAACCCGGGCTCCCGTCGCGTTCCCAGGTGTAGATCGAGGCGCTGGGTCGCGCCGAACAGCGGATGTCGCGGGCCGGTGCCGGCGTCGGCGAGCAGGTCCGT
>JBDNIX010000187.1:0-5660 GCA_041688045.1 Nitriliruptoraceae bacterium | reverse complement strand
TCATCGGTCACCTCGTCGGGTCGTGCCGGACCCCGGATGACTGTCGCCGCCCGCGACCGATTGGTCATGCCGCCCTGTGGATAACCGTCCTGGTCGATCTCTCGAAAACGCGAAAACGACCCGCTACAGGCACGTAGCGGGTCGTTCTCGAGAAGCGCGCTGGGAGGGATTCGAACCCCCGGCCGCCTGATCCGTAGTCAGGTGCTCTATCCGGACTGAGCTACCAGCGCAGGTTGTTGGGTGGTGCAGCGGAGGCTGAGGGATTCGAACCCTCGAGGGCCGTAAACGACCCAACGGGATTAGCAGTCCCGCGCCATAAGCCAGACTAGGCGAAGCCTCCAGGCACACGCGAACGCAGTACCTCACCTCGCGCGCGGCGGCGAAGAGTACCAGCCAAGATCGACCGGCCGCGACGTTAGCAGGCAGCATCCTTGCCTCGCCCAACGGGTCGCGGACAGGCGTCCTACCCTGATCGTGTGCATCCCGTGACGAAGCGCCTCATCGATCGCACGCCTCCGGCTATGGATCGGCCCGTCGAGGTGGCCGCATGTACGGTCGATCGCTCGATGGAGGACCGCCTGCCCGGCTTAGCCGCGGAGATCGCCTTCTGGGTGCTCCTGTCGCTCCCAGCGCTGCTGCTCGCGGTCATCGCGGCCGCGGGGGTCGTCGGGAACTCGGTCGGTGGCGGTGACTGGCGGCAGGAATTCCTGGCCCGTGCCGTGGAGATCTCGCGCCTCGCCCTCACCGACAACACCATCGACACCGTTGTTCGCCCGGTCCTGCAGCAACTCCTCGAAGGTGGTGGCCTTGCTCTGATCTCCGGGTCGTTCGTGGCCGCCATCTGGACCGCGTCGCGGGCCATGAAGGTGGTACTCACCACGCTGGCGATCGTCAACAACCGGCAGGGCCATCGCAAGGGTTGGCAGGACCGTCTGATCGGTTTCGGCGTCACGCTCGCCGCACTCGTCATCGGCATCGTGCTGCTCCCGCTGCTGATCGCCGGTCCGAACCTGGGCGAGCAGATCGTCACGGTGTCCGACTTCGACCTGGATGTCTTCGCGACGATCTGGCGCCAGCTGTACTGGCCGGTGGTCATCGTCGGCGCCACGATGACGATCGCCTTGCTGTATCACCTGGGTGTGCCTGGCCGGACCCGCTGGCGTCACGAGCTCCCCGGAGCAGTCGTGGCGACCGGCGTGTGGCTCGGGGGAAGCGCTGGACTACGACTCTACGGGACGTGGATCCTGGATGGCGACAGCGTCTACGGATCGCTGGCCGGACCGATCGTGCTCCTCCTGTGGCTCTGGCTCACCGGGTTCGCCGTGCTCCTGGGCGCCGAACTCAACAGCCAGCTCGCCTACACGGGCGCCCTCGGAGAGCGTCGCAGCGACGACCCGACGCCCCGAAACTTTCAGCAGGCGCCGGACACCGTCGACCCGATGCCTGCGAACATCACCTCGGAGCCGTCGACCGGCCGCCAGGCAGCCGCAGATCAGCCGGAAGAGGCGACCTGACCGCTCGGCACGCGGAAAGGGAACGTCGTTCCCTCGCCCGCCTCACTCGTCACGGTCAATTTGGCGTCGTGGGCCCGCACGATCTGCTGGTCCAGCGCCAGACCCAACCCGGGCCCACCCGTTTCCCGCAGGGTCGGCTCGCCACCACGAAAGAACCGGTCGAGTACGTGTGGCAGATCATCGGGATGAGGCTGACCGTACGCGATCGCATGCCCGGTCAAAGGTCGGCGGCTTCAACCGGTGAGCGCACTCCTGGCGGTCGCCTCCGAGGGGCCATCGGTGGTGGACGCGCACGTCGCTGCGGCAGCGCTGGCGATGCTGCGCGGCCCGGCCGGTGCTGCTGTCTTCGTGACCTCCGATTCCGGCGACGTCGGGGCGCTCCTCGCCGCCGGGCCCGATTCCGAGATCCGGGCGCGCCATGATTCCCACGCCCTGGCAACTCGCAGATTCGGCCCTGACCGCATGCCGCGTCACGGGTGCGATCAGGCCTCTTGCAGCGGCTGACACGATTCTCGTGCGGCCCATACGCGGCCCACACCCCGATTCGACCCCCGGACACCCCGATCGGAGCACCCGGGTCAGACCGAAATCGGGTCTCGCCCTGGGGTTTCGTAGTGGTGGATGTGGGATTCGAACCCACGGTACGGCTCACGCCGCACGACGGATTTCAAGACCGTTGCATTCGTCCGCTCTGCCAACCCTCCCAAACCACTCCTACCAGCAGGAAGTCCCTTCAGCGCAGCCTATGGGGTCGTTCGTGGCCATTTTGCGAGCGAGCGCTACAGAGCGCGAAGAAGCGCTCGGAGGTTTGGGCGGAGGGGAAAGCCCAAGCGCTCGGAGAGGCCGAGTTCGCGTACGAGTGCTGCCCGGTCGTCGAGGTCGTACCAGGCACCGCTGTTGTGGACCTCGTAGACGCGGACGCTGTCGCGGAAGAGAGAGATGGCGAAGGCGACGGGCGCGATCAGCCCGTGCCAGGACTCAAGCCAGAAACCGGCCACCTCCTCACCCGACCCGACGGTCGCAGGATCGCCGATGCGGCGCGCATCAGCACTCCAGCGCGTGCTTCCTGTCCCGCTTGCTCCGGTACATGCTGGCATCCGCGCCTCGCAGGGCCTCGTCGAGCCCCTGCTCCGAGCCGACCAGCACCGCTCCGACGCTGTAGCCCGCGGTCACGAGCTGGCCGTCGACGAGGACGGACGGGGCGGGTGCGACGTGCAACCGATCGACGATCTCCTCGAGCCCGTGCACCCCATCGACGGGCTCGCACAGCACCGCGAACTCATCGCCACCCAGCCGACAGGCCAGGTCCGTCTTACGGGTCGCGCACACCAGCCACTCTCCCGTCGCTCTCAGCAAGCGGTCGCCGACGTCGTGGCCGTGGCGGTCGTTGACCGCCTTGAAGTCATCGAGGTCCAGGTAGAGCAGGCCGACCTCGTTCACAAAACGACCCTGCCGCTGTTGGGCCTCGGTGAGGCGGCCGAGCAGCGCCCGTCGGTTCGCGAGCCGGGTGAGCGGATCCTCCACCGCCGCTCGGCGGAGCTCCAGCGCCCGGCGGTCGGTGAGATCGACGACCTGGACGATGAGGTGGACGGGCGTCCCGTCGTCACCGCGGACGACGGCCACCGACATCTGCGTGAAGAGCCACCGCCCCGAGGCGTGGCGGAAGCGGCGCTCCAGGAGGAACCGTTCCTGCGCTCCGGACAGCCAGGCCTCGAGCTGCCGCCCCCCGACGTCCCGTTCCTCAGGATGGGTCGCAGGATCGAGGCCGCCGGCCAACAGGTGAGCTTCCTCGTAGCCCAGCAGATCGCACAGGGCGGCGTTCACCTGGCGCAGTTGCCCGTCCGGACCCAGGACCGCGATACCGATCGGCGCATGGTTGAAGGTCAGCCGGAGGAAACGTTCGGCCAGCGCCACGCGATGGCGCGCCTCGTGCTGCTCGGTCACGTCATCGAGGGTGACGACGGCCCCGTCGAACCCGTCAGCGAAGGCGAGCGGTGCCGTACGGACGCTGTACCAGGCGTATCCGCCCTGCGGGAGCCCGTAGCCCAGCGTGGACTCCGTGCTGCGCCCCTCGCGGACGGCCGAGGCGACCGGGAGCCGGTCGGGCTCGTAGGGCCGTCCGCTCTCGTCCACCACCTCGACGTGCTCGAGCAGGCTGCTCGGGCTCCCTTGGACGGCCTCGGCGCGACCCGCCCCGGTACCGGTAGCGGGCAGGTTTCGGGCCGAGAACGGGCCGAGACGCCGCCGGACCTCGTTCCATCTCGGAGCGGGGTCCTTGCTATTCGACCTTCTACGGGCAGCTATGCCACTGAAAGCGGAGGGTAAGGGATTCGAACCCTTGGTACGACTTACGCCGCACGACGGTTTTCAAGACCGTTGCATTCGTCCGCTCTGCCAACCCTCCAACGGCCTGGTTGGGGCCGGCGGGCAGGCTATCGCCAACAGCGTGGATGGTCGGTAGGCAGCCTGCCCCACGACGGCCTCAGGAGAGCCTTGTCAGGACATGGCGAGCGTCTCAGCAATGCGGTCATGCGTGCCCCGATGCTGCTCGTCCGTCGCGATCGTGACCGCGGTGACGACGATTCGCCGCAACCTGCAGCCGATCCGCCCCGGGTCGTTCTCGACATCTTCCTGGCGGATGGCTGATCGGTGCGGGCTCCCTGCGCACCCCCGCCGTTGACTAGCGTGGCGCCCTGCCCAGCCGATCCGAGGCGTCCGCCGCATGTCCGAGTTGCTGCTCACCGATGTCCGGGTCCTCGTCGCCGACGGTGAGCCCGACGCCTGGATCCATGTCGTCGACGGGCACATCGAGGCAACAGGCACCGGGACGCCTCCCGCGACCGGCGACGATGCGACGGTCCTGTCGCTTCCGGGCCACACGGTGGCTCCCGGGTTCATCGATGTCCATGTCCACGGAGCGCTGGGGCACGAGACGATGGACGCCGACCCGGTCGGCCTCCGGGCGATGGCGCGCTACTTCGCCACACGGGGTGTGACCTCCTTCCTGGCGACCACCTGGACCGAAACCCGCGAGCGCACCCTGACCGCCCTGGAGGCCGTCGCGGACACGCTTGGGCCCGTCGACGGCGGAGCGGAGATCCTCGGGGCCCACCTGGAAGGCCCCTACCTCACCGAGGGCCGCTGTGGAGCGCAGGATCCGGCCCACATCCGGATGGCGGATCCCGACGAACTCGACGCGTTCCTGGCGACGGGTGCTGCACGGTTGATGACAATCGCGCCGGAGTTCGAAGAGAACGTCCGCGCGATCCGGAGGTGCGTGGATGCCGGGGTGACCGCTTCGATCGGCCATACCGACGCTCGGGCACACGACGTCATGACCGCCGCGGACGCGGGAGCGTCCCACGCGACCCACCTCTTCAACGCGATGCGCCCGCTGCACCACCGCGAGCCCGGCACGGTCGGCGCGATCCTGACCGAGCCCCGGATTCGCGCCGAGGTCATCTGCGACCTGATCCACATCCACCCTGAGGTCCTGCGGCTGGCCATGCTCGCGAAGACGCCGGCGGGACTGGTGGTGATGACCGACGCCGTCGGCCCGACGGGGCTGGACGACGGAGCGCACCGAATTGGTGGCCGGACGGTCCTGCACGAACGCGGCGCGGTGTGGCTGGAGGACGGCACGACCCTTGCGGGCAGCGCCCTGAATTTCGACGTCGCGGTCCGCAACCTGGTCGGCGCCACCGGCGTCGGCATCGAGCAGTTGTGGCCCGCGTGCAGTCGAAACGGCGCGCAGGCGGCGGGGGTGGCGGATCGCAAGGGCCACATCGCCCCGCGGATGGACGCCGATCTGGTCGTGCTGGACGCGGACCTGCAGGTCGAGGCGACCATCGTCGGCGGTGACGTCGTCTACCGTCGCCACCGCGACAGCTAACCCGCGCTGTCCACCACCTCTGCGGCCTGGTCGACGGCAGCGGCGACATCGCCGGACGACGGGTAGAGCAGGGCGCGGCCGGGGACGAGCCCCATCGCCGTCGGACACCGCAGCGCCCGCCGCCAGCCCGCGAAGACCCGGTCCGGATCACTGCCCGGATCACCGCCGAGCATCAGTGCCGGCAGGCTCGTCGCCTCCAGAACACGTTCCACCTCGCTGCTGACGGGAAGTTTGAGCCAGGTGTGCGCGGAGGT
>JBDNIX010000186.1:0-5387 GCA_041688045.1 Nitriliruptoraceae bacterium | reverse complement strand
TCGTCACTGCGGAGACCGAAACGCCCGTCTTCATCCCGCTGCGCGACCTCATGTTCCGCGTCTATGGGGTGCCCGCGGTCATCCGCGAGGAGTTCGCCTCGTTCACCGCCCGCGTCGTGATCTTCGGATCCTGGGCGGCACGGTGGGATGGGCAGCCCGGCAAGGTGCCCAACGACGTCGATGTGCTGGTCGTCGGGGAGACCGCACCCACCGATGCGTGGGAGGCAGCCTCCCGCGCAACTCGTCGAATCGGTATGGAGGTGAACGTCGTGGTCCGCACCGAAGAGGAGTGGAGCAAGGACCCCACCGGATTCGCCGCACAGATCCGCAGCCAGCCGGTTATCGACGTCACCTCGGACAGCCACGACAACGTGGCAGCGGCGTCCTGGTTGCGCGACTGATGGCTGACCACCTTCGGCGGCCAGAACCACTACCGCGACTGGTTCAGGATCTCACAGCCGGCGACGCAAGGCTGGAACGGTGCCCACAGGACACGGACTATGCCGCCCAGATCATCGACCGCATCCTCTCCGAGGAAGCTGAGGATCTCCTCCACGCCGCTGCTCAGGATCGCTGGCGGAAGGCCAACACCTACAGCTACGACGGTGCGCGCAAGTCGGTCGAGGCCTGGCTCCTCGCCAATGGCTGGCGGATCCGGGCCACGCAGGGAGCCCATGCAGCCGTGGTAGAGATCGTCCATCGATGGCTTGACCAGACACCCCCGCCGGGTCCGCGGATCGCAAGCTCGTTCTCGGCATCGCGCAAGGCACGCCACGACGATGAGTATCCATCGCCAGCAGCCGGGGAGCGGACGGACCGCGAGTTACGAGCACTCGTCCTCGACAACACACGACTGATCAACCGCGTCCGCGAACTCTTTCATGCGGACCCGGTCGATCACATCGTCCCAACA
Source organism: Nitriliruptoraceae bacterium (assembly GCA_041688045.1). Lineage (GTDB taxonomy): Bacteria > Actinomycetota > Nitriliruptoria > Nitriliruptorales > Nitriliruptoraceae > CSSed11-175R1. Next base: position 4,474 of record JBDNIX010000186.1, on the reverse strand, counting down.
GATGACACCCTCGCCCAGAGGCCGGAACGGCAGACCGGCTCGTCACCAACTCCGCGCTGACCAACCCCGCCCCCCGCTGGGCATCCGCCGCCGTGGCGGGCGCAGCACGAGCAGGTGGGCCACGTTCCAGGTGAAGGCCAGTTGCCCGGAACGTGCAGCGAGCCTGACCGGTTCTGGCTGCACCGACGCGAGCCACAGGCACAGCCCCAGGATCGCACCAGCTGCGGCGATCGCGTTCGGCAGACGACGGCGGACCACCGGTGCCCGCAGATCTCGTCGTCCGAGCCACATCCCGGCACACAACGGCGCCATCCAGGTGATCAGCGGGTAGGGCCGAACACCCCGACCCCCGGCGGCACGGGCGTCGAGGTTCACCGAGGGGTGCTCCATGGCAAGAACGGTAGCTTGCGTCGTTCCACGTACCAGCGCGTCCACGGGATCCGTCGACGCACGAAGGCGCCGTACCGAGTCAAGGACAGACCGATGATCGAGCGATCAGATGACGGACCCGACGACGACCGCCGGGTGCCGGACCTCGATGGTTGGCAGGAACCGTTCAGTGAGCCCGACGCCACCGACGAGAACGACGAGCTCGTGATCGCCGTGCGCAGCATCCTCACGACCCAGGGCCCGATGGCGGAAGCCGACCTGGCCGACCGGCTGATCACCGACGGGATCATCGGTCTCGACGAGCGGGACATGGCCGAGGACCTGCTGTGGGACGTGCCCCGGCTGATGCCGATCCGTGACGGCCGGCTGACGTATCTGCCGAGCCTGGCCGAAGGCCGGACGTTCACCCACCGGATGACCGAGCTGGAGATCACCGAGCAGCGTCTCACCCTCGGACCTGATTTCTCGCTGTACGTCACGTTCATCCCGCCCCTGCTGCTCGACGGCGGTGGTGAAGCGATCCAGCGCTACTGGCAGGGCCCTCGGGACCCGCAGCGCGACGCCTCGCTGTTCGGACCTCCGGGGTGGCTCCCCGACGACCTCGAGGCAGGTGAGCTGGTCGCGTGTCACGTCACCGCCGGTCGGCTGCGCGTCACCCGGATCGACGAGGGCGACCTCGACCCGGAGGCGGCCGAACGCACCGCCGCGCACCTGCGCGCGACCTACGACGCCCTGGACGGCTCCAACGTCGCCGGCGGACCCATCGATGAACCGGAGCTGCTGCTGGAGACCGTGGTGCGCTACCCGACCGTGTTCCGCCGACCGGTCGCACCGGTCACCGAACTGCTGGCAGCCACCGGCTTGGACGAGGATCTGGACGCGTGGATGGACCCGGACGCTGCGGACCGCCAGGTCGCAGACGACTGGTTGTCCGCCGCCTACGGCCTGGATCAGCAGGATGCCGAGGCGCTCCGGATCCTGACCGCGGCGATCGACCTGTTCGACCGGGAGGACCGCGACACGCTTCCGTCGGAAACCGCGGACAACCTCCTGCAGATGCTGCAGTCCGATCCACGGCTCGTCGAGGCGCTCGCCGACACGCAGCTCGGATCGATCGGCTCGGGCTCCGAAAGCCTCGCCCGCTTCGTGCGGCTCCTGCAGCCCCATGCGCACGGTCGGGTGGCTGGCGCCCTGTCCCTGCTGGAGGCCCGGACCGCGGAGGCGTTCGGGGAGGCCGCCGCCGGCGAGACCGCCCTGCGTCGCGCGATCCAGCTCGACCCCTACCTCGAGGCAGCACACGAGGATCTGGCGTGGTACCTCGAGGATCGTGGCGACGGACCGGGGGCGCTGCGCCACCTGCGGCTGGCCGGCATCGCGGACGACGACGAGCAGGTGAAGCGGCTGACCGCACGCCAGGGCGCCCGGACCGACGTCGGACGCAACGATCCGTGCCCGTGCGGGTCCGGCGTCAAGTACAAGCGGTGTTGCGCCCGCACGGGCGGGCCCCTACCCGACCGCATCGATGCGCTGTTCGACAAGCTGAGCGCCTACCTCAGCCGTCCGATGCAACGCGCCCAGTTGATGCCGCTCATCGAGGCCCGTGCCGGGGACGCCTCCGACGATCAGCGTCTGGTGCGGGCCATCAGCGACCCGGTCGTCGTGGACGTCGCGCTGTTCGAGGACGAGTGGTTGGAGGACTTCCTCGCGGAGCGGGGCAGCCTCCTACCTGCCGACGAGCGCGACCTGCTGGCCACGTGGGTCGGTGCTCCACGGTCGCTGTTCGAGGTGGTCGCGGTGGATCCTGGGCAGGGCCTGGAGCTCCTGGATCTGCACGCCGGCGAGCGGGTCACGGTCCGTGAGCGGCGAGCGAGCACGCAGCTGAAGGTCGGGGATGCGCTGTTCGCACGGGTGGTTCCCGACGGGGTCGGCCACCAGCTGACCGCCGGGGTGATGCCGATCCCGGTGCAGCACCGCGAGGCGTTGCTGGCGTTCCTGAGCACCGAGCCATCGGCCGCGGAGATCTGCGGGTGGGTCGCGGCGCTCGAGGCCCCGCCCACGATCACGACCAGGGAGGGGGAACCGACGGTGTTCTGCACCGCGGAGTACGCCGTGGCTGATCCGGACCAGGCCCGTGCGGTGCTGGGGGAACACTACGAACCCGACCCGGACGGCCGGGTGTTCGTCGACTGGGTCAAGGTCGACGGGCAACGGTGGGGACGCGGCACCCTCGAGGTCGATGGCACGCGCCTGCTGATCGCCACCAACGCCGAGGCGCGGCTGGAGCGCTTCAAGGCGGTCGTCGAGGAGCACGTCGACGGTGCGGAACTGGTGGACGAGTCCCGGCGGCCCGCGGCGGAACTGCTCGCCGAACGCCAGAGTGAACCGGACGAAGGCCGGTCCGGTGCCGTGGATCCTGACGATCTGCCGGACGAGGTCCGACAGGCCATGGAGGCGCAGATCCGCCGCTACGAGGAGTCGTGGGTCGACGAGTCGATCCCGATGTTCGGGGGCCTCACGCCACGCCAGGCGCTCGAGGATCCGACCCGTCGCGAGCAACTGTTGGCGTTCCTCGACGAGATGGAGCACGAGGAGGTCCCGGGCGCCATGAGCGCCCGCCGCATCCGCCAGCTGCTCGGCATCGGCCTGCTGTAGCCGGTTCGGCTTCGGCCGATGCGGGGCCTTGGCTATCCGTCCGGAAGCAGGAGGGTCGACTCCAGGCCAGCGAGTCCTCCCGCCAGCGTCGCCTGACGTCGGTCGAACGTGGCCAAGGGGAGCCCGTGGTCTCGGCAGGTCATGGCGATGAGCAGATCGTGGATGTTGCCACCCAGGTTCAGGTGCCTCCCGGTCCGGAGGGTCTCGGCATACGCCGATGCGGACGTCGCCGCGATGCGTTCGTCATCGGCCCAGGGGCTCAAGGCAACGTCGACGGTTCGAGCGTCGAGGTTCCACGGCGAACGACGTAGAGCCGCCCAGGTTTCAGCGATCACGATCCCCGGCACCCGCCCACGAGCTGCGGCGACGACGTGCGGGCGCGCGATCGCGTGGAACTCGTGGTTGGTGACCAAACCGGCGACCATGACGGAGGTGTCGATCACCGGTCGTCCCGTTGCGCGTGCAGCGCCTCGGTCGTGTCGGCGTTCGTGACCGTGCCGAGGTCCTCCAGGGTGACCAACGGAAGGTCCTGCTCGTCCAATCTCACCGTGGCGCGACGGCGGCGCTCCAGCAACACACCCTCCGGTGTCGGCACGACGTCGAGCGCACCACCCTCGGTGAGGCCAAGACGCTCGCGTTCAGCCTGAGGGATCACGACACGTCCCTGCGCGTCCACCTTCGCGGTGACGCCCATAACGGCCTCCCTCGCCATACCACTACATTGGGGATACGATACCATTCGGATGGTGAACCTTCGCCGATCAGCCACTCGCCGATCGGCTGCGCTCCAGGCGTACAGGTCAGATCCACGATCATGCCGACGTCGCCCATGGTCAGCGCGGTGCGAAGGCTCCCGGCGGACCCGCGTCGGGAGGTCAAGGCATTTCGGGCACGTACGTTCCGTTTTCGCCTACGGTAGGTCTCGGGCGGACGGCTGACCGGGAGGCGCTGCACGATCAGGCAGCGGCGCGTGACCGTCCCGGACCCGCTGATCGATCTGCAGCGGTGCCTTATCGGCGGCCAGGGTGCGGATCGGCCACGGGATGGTCATCCCGGCGTCCTCGATGGCGGACTTGCAGGCGGTGAGAACCAGGTCGCGGGCGCTGATGCCCTCCAGCAGATCCGACGACGTCCAGAACGTGATCGAGTAGTCGACGCTTGAGTCGCCCAACCCCACCAGGAAGACGCGTGGTGGAGGTTCCTCCATGACCTCAGGGACGCTCTTGGTCGCCTGGAGCAGGACGTCCTTAGCCAACACATGCTCGTCGCGGTAGTCGATGCCAACATTGACCAGGCTGCGGCGGGTGCCACGGCGGGTCAGGTTGGTCAGGGGCGCGCGGTAGATGTCGGCATTGGGGACCAGCGTGAGGACACCTTCCAGCGATCGAATCGTGGTGACGCGCAGATCGATGTCCTCCACGTAGCCCTCGAT
>JBDNIX010000185.1:0-5889 GCA_041688045.1 Nitriliruptoraceae bacterium | reverse complement strand
TGCCGTCCACCCACTCCCCGACGTCACCGGTATGCAGCCAGCCGTCATCGTCGATGGTCTCCGCGGTCTTGTCCGGCTTGTTCCAGTAGCCCACGAACACGGCGGGGTGGCGCGTCAGGATCTCGCCGGTCGCCTCGTCGAGCTTCAGTTCGGTGCCTGGCTGCGGTTCACCGACCGTGCCGAGCTTCACGCGACCGGGCCGGTTGACCGTCGCGACCGCCGCGTTCTCCGTCATCCCGTAGATCTCGTAGATGACGACGCCGATGCCGAAGAAGAAGCGCAGCACCTCCGGCGCGATCGGGGCCGCTCCCGACCCGGCGGCACAGACCTTGCGCAGGCCCACGCGGTCGCGAAGAGCCCGGAACACCAGCGGGTAGCCGATGGCGTACAACAGACGGGTCTTCGCCGTGTGGTTGCCCTCGTTGGCGACCAGCTCGTCGCCGATCCTGGTGGCCAGCTTCATCCCGAAGCCGTACACCAGCTTCTTCAGCGGCGAAGCGGCGTTCATCTTGATGTGGATACCCGCGTAGACCTTCTCCCAGATACGCGGCACCGCGAAGAACAGTGTGGGCTGTACCTCCTTGAGGTTGGCCTGCACCGTCTCGATCGATTCCGCGAAGTGGATGGTCACCCCTGCCTGCGCATTGGTCCAGGTCGTCGCGGCCCGCTCGGCGACGTGGCACAGCGGGAGGTAGGACAGGACGACGTCGTCCACGGTCGGCGGCGGGTTGTAGAAGCCGCCGTCGGCGATCAGGGTCTCCATCGCGAAGGCGACGTTGCCGTTGGTCAACATCGCGCCTTTCGGTGGACCCGTGGTCCCCGACGTGTAGATGAGCGTGACGATGTCATCGGCCGTCGCATCAGCCGCCATGCGATCGATCAACCCCGGATCCTGGCCCTGGTGTACGCGCCCACGCTCGATGAAGTCCTGCCAGTCCATGAGTTTCGGGTGGTCGTAGTCGCGGACGCCGCGGGGCTCGAGGTACACGATCCACTGCAGATCCGGGCAGTCGGCTTCGACCTCGAGCGCCTTGTCGACCTGCTCCTGGTCTTCGGCGATGAGGATCTTCGATCCGGAGTCCTGCAGGAGGTAGGCGACCTCGGCGGCCGGGTTCGTGGGATAGAGCCCCATCGTGATCGCGCGGATCGCGACCGTGCCGACATCGGCGAACAGCCATTCGGGCCGGTTCTCCGCGTGCACCGCGACACGATCGCCGGGTTCGATGCCCAACGACGTCAACGCGTGACCGACCAGCTGCACGGCCTCCCAGTAGTCGGCCCAGGTGATGCCCTGCCAGATGCCGTACCGCTTCTCGCGCATGCAGACCCGCGCGCCCTCCTGGGTGGCGTGGTCGCGGATCCGCGCCGGCATGGTCGCGACGCCCGCGCCGGCCGCCGGAGCCGTGGATTCGAGCACCGTGGTCATGAACGCGCCTCCTTCGTGTCGGCCAGTGGTTCGGACCCGGCCGGCCGCTCGTCGGCTGCCGTGGCGTCCCCGGCACCATCGTCGTCGTCGCCCTCACCCAGGTAGGCCGCGATCACGGTGGGGTCGCTCTGGACCTCGTGCGGCGTCCCGAGCGAGATCCTGCGGCCGAAGTCCAGCACCATCACGCGGTCGGCGAGGTCCATGACCAGGCCCATGTCGTGCTCGACCAGGACCATCGCCAGATCCAGTTCGGCCCGGATGTCCAGGATGAACCGCGCCATGTCCTCGGTCTCTTCGACGTTCATGCCGGCGACCGGTTCGTCGAGCAGCAGCAGCTTGGGTTCCATGGCCAGCGCACGGCCGAGTTCCACCCGCTTCTTCACCCCGTAGGGCAGCATCCCGACGGGGAATTTTCGGAACGCCTCGATCTCCAGGAAGTCGATGATGTCCTCGACGATCCGGCGATTGGCCAACTCCACCTTCTTGGCCTTGCCGGCGTAGATCATCCCGGCCAGGGTTCCGTACCGCAGATGTTGATGGCGGCCAAGCATCAGGTTGTCCAGCACCGTCAGGTTGTCGAACAACTCGATGTTCTGGAACATCCGCGCCACACCGATCTTGGCGATGGCGTCCGGGCGCATGCCGAGCAGTGATCGGCCGAGGAAATCCAGCGATCCCTCCTCCGGCTGGTAGACACCGGACAGGCAGTTGAAGATCGAGGTCTTGCCGGCTCCGTTTGGGCCGATGACGGAGAACAACTCGCCCTTCTTGACGTCGAAGCTGACCCCGTCGATCGCCACGGTCCCGCCGAATCGCAGGGCGAGATCGGCGACCGTCAGGATGGCCGAGCCGTCGGGCGCATCGACCCTGGTGGCGGTCAGCGCTTCGGACAGTTGGCGGGTGGAGGCACTCATGACAACCACCGCTTCCGCCGCTTGTAGTGTTTGACGTCCCGGAATGACGTCGCGCCCTCTTCCCGCAGGCCGAGGTAGAACTCGCGCACGTCGTCATCCTCACGCAGCACGTCCGCGGGCTTGTCCATCACGATCTTCCCCGTTTCCATGATGTAGCCGTGCGCCGCGATGGACAGCGCCAGGTTGGCGTTCTGCTCGACCAGCAGCACCGAGGTTCCCTGCTCGTTGATCTCGACGATCAGATCGCGGATCTGTCGCACGATCAGGGGCGCGAGACCGAGGGACGGCTCGTCGAGCAGCAGGAACCGGGGTTCGGCCATCAGCGCCCGGCCGATCGCCAGCATCTGCTGCTCGCCGCCCGACAGGTAGCCCGCCACGCCACGACGCCGGTCCGCCAGTACGGGGAAGGTCGAATAGACACGATCGAGGTTGGCCTCGATCGTGTCGCGGCCGGCGGTATGCGCCCCGACGCGCAGGTTCTCGTCGACGGTGAACTCCGTGAGGATGCGCCTGCCCTCCATGACCTGGCCGATGCCGGCCGCGACGGTCTTGGGCGCATCGAGGTGGTGGATGGGTTCGCCGTCCAGCGTGATCGTGCCCTTGCGGATCTCGCCCCGGTGAATATCCAGCAGCCCGGTGATGGCGCGCAGCACCGTGGTCTTGCCGGCGCCGTTCGCGCCCAACAGCGCCACGATCGAACCCGTCGGGACGGACAGGCTCACGCCCTTGAGCACCAGGATCACGTCCTCGTAGACCACCTCGAGGTTTTCGATCGCGAGCACGGACTCTCCCTCGCCACGCACCCCCATCCGGTGGCGCGAACTGCCTCCCGGCCCCATCGGGTCCGGTCGCGGCTGTTTCACGCCCCGGGCGCAATTCTCCCAACCACGCCGGCGCCCGAGTCGCGTCATGTCGCATCATGTCGCATGATGTCGCGTGATGTCGCGTGCTGGTATGGCTTCGTGATTCTCACGAGACGACTCACCCAGATGCGTTTCGTACCTGCCCGCGCGCAGCATGTCAACGACAGGCGTCGTGGACGCCGTTGCCGCGGCTCGACCCACCTCGTAGCATCCCCCATCGACGCATGGCGGCCTTCGTGGACGTCACAGGATCTCCGACAACGAACGGCAACGTCGAGGCGGCCGCGGTACCGGCAGATCTGCGCACCGTCACGGCGTCCCGGGACGCGGACTGGCGCGTGCCCGCCGGATGGGAGCCGGTCGCTGACATCGCCCGGACCGTGCTCCGCGACGTCGATCCCCTGGTGGAACGCATCACCGACGCGATCGTCGCGGAGATCGCGGCCTACGGCAACGGCCTGGTGCCCCGCGACGACCTGCGCGCGTCCGTCCTGCGCAACCTCGAAGCCCTGTTGGTCGGCCTGGCCGAGCGTCGACCTCCGACCGCGAAGGAGCGCGATGTCCGCCGGGAACTCGGCACCCAACGGGCGCTGCAGGGCATCCGTGTGGACGCCGTCATCAAGGCCTACCACGTCGGCTACCGCGAGCTGTGGCTGGCCGTGGTCGCGGCACTACCTCCCGGCGACGACGACGCGACCACCAAACTGCTGTCGGCGGCCACCATCGTCTGGCAGTGGGTCCACGAGGTCACCGATGCGATCGCATCCGCCCATGCCGCCACGACCCGCACGCTGGAGGCCCGCGCGGTCGGGGCCCGCCAACGGTTCATGGAGTTGTTGGTGGCCGGCGACGTTGGGGGCCAGGAAGCGCGCCGCCTGGTGAGATCCCTGGAGCTGGACCCGACCGGCGACTTTCAGGTGGCCGTGGTCCGCGGTGTCACCGACGACCTGGACGCCGTCCACCTCCAGCACACCCTGGAGTCCGCCGACGGCCGCCACGAGGTCGCGTTGCGTGGCCCACTGGTCGTGACCGTCAGTCAGGGCGGCGACATCGAGGTGGTGGTCGACGCGATCCGGCACGCGGTCCCGACGGGGGCCGTGGCCATCGGGGCACGGCGATCGTGCCTGGCAGGTGCCCGCGCCAGCCTCGAGGATGCCGAACAGGCGCTTCAGATCACCGCGGACGGACCTCCCGGTTCGACGAGGTGTGGCTGTGGGCCACGCTGGCCGGTGCGGACGAGCGCCTGCAGCCGGTGCTCGCCTCAGGGCGCCGCGTGGCGGACGACCATCCCCACCTGGTCGCGGCCGTCCGTGCGTTCGCCGCCTCCGGTTTCAGCGTCAGCGCCGCGGCACGGCGACTGGGCCTGCACGCCAACTCGGTGTCCTATCGGCTGGATCGCTGGCACGAACTCGCCGACTGGGACCCACGGACCTTCACGGGCCTGACGCGCTCCGTGGCGGCCCTGGGTCCGTCGACGGACGATCAGCGGCCGGGGAACGGTGGCAGGCCGCCCGGCCCCGGAGGCGGCTGACCCGGCTCGGAACGCCCCGGCCGCTGTCCATGATCCGGCGGTTCCGGGACGGACCGGGGAGCGGGTGGCGGCGGCAGGGGCGCGTCGACCTGCACGGTGCCCGCGTTCAGGGTCGCCAGACGCTCGATCCGTTCCGTCATGCTGGGGTGGGTCGCGAACCGCCGTGCCATCTTGGCGGCCCGGTTCCCCCCCTTGGAGGCGTCCTTGCTCTGGGTGTCGTTGGGTTCCTCGAACCACATGTGCGCCGTGGCGACCTCGAACCGCTCGAGCGAGGTCTGGTCCCCGTCGATCCGACGCAGAGCATTGACCATCGACTGGGGATCGCGCAACACCTCGGCGGCGGTCGCATCGGCGAGGTACTCCCGCTGTCGCGACACCGCGAACCGGATCAGCTGGGCCGCCAGTGGGGCGAGCACCACGGCCAGCAGGCCGAGCACCAGGAAGATGATCTGCGCTCCTCCACCGCCCTGGTTGCCGCTGCGCCGGCCACCGCGGGCACCACCCAGCCACATCATCCGCACGATCACGTCGGCGAGCAGGGCGACGAGCCCGGCCGTGGCGACCGCCACCGTGACCGCGCGGATGTCGTCGTTGAGGATGTGGGCGACCTCGTGGGCCAGCACGGCTCGCAGTTCGTAGCGGGGCAGCCGCTCGACCAGCCCGGTCGTGACCGCGATGTGGCTGTTTTCGAGCTTCAACCCCGTCGCGAACGCGTTCGGGGCGGGGTCGTTGACGATGTAGAGCTTGGGTTTCGTGCCCGTGATCCCCGCACTGACGCACACCTCGTCGAGCAGGTTGTGCAACTCCGGCGCCTCGTCACGGGCGATGGGCCGCGCCTTGGAGGCCCGCAGCGCGATGGACGGGCCCGAGCGGTAGGCGATGAACGTGAAGAACAGGCCGACCGCTGTGCCGACCGCCGTGACGGCGAGCCCCAACAGCGGGTCACGGAACGGCGCACCGTTGGTGACGATCCCGAAGATCACCCACACCATCACCGCGACGACGATGACGCCACCGATCAACAACAAGCGCGTCGATCGCTTGTTGGCCCGCTGGAGCTCGTCGTACAGTCCGCCTGATGGCACGCCTGACGCTTCAGTCGAACGTGACGTTGGGGACGTCGCGGACCTCGACGGTGTCCACCTCGAAGTACTC
>JBDNIX010000184.1:0-14058 GCA_041688045.1 Nitriliruptoraceae bacterium | reverse complement strand
CCCAGGTGTCATGGTCGGTTCGGTGGTGCTGATCGGGGTGCTCGGGGGGCCGACACAGCCGGGCATCCTGCAGGAACTCGGCGAATACAAGCTGCTGATCTACGGAGCGATCCTGGTGTACATGATGCTGGAGAGGCCCGCTGGACTGGTGCCGTCCGTGGCCAGATCCCGCGAACTGCACGGCGAGGAGGCGAAGCAGGACGCCTGGTTCGACAAGAAGGGCAACCTGGTGGCGGACGATGACCCGGATGAAGATGGTGAGGCTGTGGGTGCGACCGCGGCGGGTTCGTCGACCGAGGAAGGTGAGCGTCAATGACCGCGATCCTCGAGGTCAAGAACCTCAAGAAGATCTTCGGTGGAGTGGCGGCAATCGATGGCGTCGACTTCCACGTCGACGAGCGCGAGATCGTGTCGGTGATCGGTCCGAACGGTGCGGGCAAGACCTCGCTGTTCAACGTCATCAGCGGGTTGTTCGCCCCCGATGGAGGGACGATCACCTTCCAGGGTGAGAACATTGCCGGGCTGCAGCCCAACCAGATCACCCAGCGCGGGCTGGCGCGGACCTTCCAGAACGTCAAGTTGTTCCCGAACCTGACCGTGCTCGAGAACGTGATGGTCGGGCAGCACTGCCGGAACAAGTCGGGAGCGTGGGACGCGATCCTGCAGACCCCCCGGTTCCACCGGGAGGAGCGGGAGATCGAGGAGAAGGCCAAGGACATTCTGTCCTTCTTCGGCACCCGCCTCTCCGGTTACCGGCACGGCCAACCCGCCTTCGCGCTGTCGTACGCCAACCGCCGCCGGTTGGAGATCGCCCGGGCGATGGCGACCGATCCCGAACTGGTGCTCCTCGATGAGCCGACGGCCGGTATGAACCCGCGCGAGACCACCGAATTGACCGAGTTGATCGGACGTCTGCGGTCGGACCGTGGGTTCACGGTCGCGCTGATCGAGCACGACATGAAGCTGGTCGGAGACGTCTCCGACCGGGTCGTGGTCCTCGACCACGGCGTCAAGCTGATCGAAGGCGACTACCAGACCGTCTCGACCGACGATGCGGTGATCGAGGCCTACCTCGGCCGCCCCGCCGACCGCGAGAAGAAGGCCACGACATGAGTGCCGGCATCCAGGAAAACACGGACGACATCATCGAACCCGAGCCCGACGGCCGTACCCCGGTCCTCGAGTTCCGCGACATCAACACCTACTACGGCGCCGTGCACATCCTCAAGGATGTGAACATGAAGATCTACCCCGGCGAGATGGTCTGTCTGTTGGGTGGTAACGCGTCCGGCAAGACCACGACGCTCAAGACCATCCTCGGGATGGTGGAACCGGCCTCCGGCGAGGTGTTGATCGACGGGCAGGCCGTCAACGGATGGGTCACGGCGGACCGGGTGTCGCTGGGCGTGTCGATGGTTCCGGAGAACCGCCGGCTGTTCAAGCGGATGACCGTCAAGGAGAACCTCGATATCGGCGCGTACCTGCGCACCGACAACGAGTTGGACCAGGATCTCGACCGAATCTTCGAGATGTTCCCGCGGATCAAGGAACGACTCAACCAGAAGGCCGGCACCCTGTCGGGCGGTGAGCAGCAGATGGTGGCCGTCGGACGCGCACTGATGGCCCGTCCGAAGGTCCTGCTGATGGACGAACCGTCGATGGGTCTCGCGCCCGTCCTCGTGGCGCAGAACTTCGAGATCATCGAGCAGATCAACAAGGCCGGCACGACCGTGTTCATGGTCGAGCAGAACGCCAACATGGCCCTGTCGATCGCCGACCGGGGCTACGTCCTGCAGACCGGTGGCATCGTGCTGGCGGACTTCTCCGCTGGCCTTCTGGCGAACCCACAGATGCGCGAGGCGTACCTGGGAGAGGTCGGCGAAGGGCGCTAGACGACAGCGCGCCGGTGGCCCGGCTTCTGGCAGTCGTTCTACCCGAGGATCCGTGCGTCACCCCAGCCGGCAGCAAGTCCGTCCCCGGCGGTGAACCGCTGGGGTCCGAACGGTTCGAGCGCTGGATCCGGCGAACCGAGCACGAGATCGGCGACGTAGCGACCCAGCCCCGGCGCAAGCTTGAAGCCGTGGCCGCTGGTCCCGGCATCGACGTACACCCCATCCGCGATCTCGCCGATGACCGGCTGCCAGTCCGGGCTGACGTCGTAGAGGCTGGCCCACCCGCCCCGGGGTTGGATCTCCTCGAGACCCGGTATCCGGGTGATGACCCGGGCGGCTAGGTGCTCACTCTCCTCATCCCGCAGCCGACCGTCGATCCCATCCGGATTGCTGATCGTGGGGGAGGGGGTCAAGGGTCCAACGATGAAGTGGTCAGAGGGTTCCGGCTTGGCGTAGTAGCCCTGCACGATGTCCGCGAACACGTGTTCGATGGGCTGTGTGGGTCCCCACCCGTAGGTGGCGACCACGTGGCGTTCCACGGTGAGTGGCAGGGTGGCTCCGACCTGATCCGCCAGCGGACCGCTCCACGGGCCGGCGGCTATGAGCAGGCGCCCCACCGTGACCGACGACCCGTCGTGCAGGTGAACGACGGTGCCGTTGCTGCCGCGGTGCTGCAGGCGCACGACCTCGGTGTGGCGGCGGAAATCGACGCCGCGCTCGCGAGCAGCGGCCATCAGCCCCTGTGTCGTGAGGACGGGGTCCGCGTAGCCGGCACCTTGCTCCCACCCCCCAATCCCGACACCGGTCAGATCGAAGGCCGGGAAGCGGTCGGCCAGTTGCTCCACGGTCAGGGCTTCGGTGACGGTCCCGATCGCCGTCAGGGCGTCGGCGGCGCGCCGAACTTCCTCGACGTCCTCAGGGCCGTGGAGGAACAGTCCTCCGGTCCGGTGATAGCCCGCATCGTGGCCGCCGGTGACCTCGTCGAACCGACCCAGCAGATCGAGGGACTCGCGAGCCACCCGGGCGAGGAAGAGGTTGGTGTAGTAGGCACGGCACACCGCGCTGGAGCGGCCCGTGGGACCGCCGGCCACGTCACCGCGTTCGAACACCACGGTGGAGACGTCCCGATCACGCAGGTGGAAGGCGGCGCTGGCACCGTGGACCCCGCCACCGATGATGCCGACATCGAAAGCTTCCATCACGACTCCTGTGATCACGTGCGTGTCCGGCCGAAACCGCCCGTCGGGACCCTACTGCGTGCGTCCGACGCCCTGGAAGTTCAAGCGCCGAACACTGCCCGGGCCACGACCAGGTCCTCGTATGCATGGCCCACCGACGAGAACAGCGTGCGGTCCTCCGGGGTGGTGCGGCCGGCCACCCCGTCGCGCAGGAGCTCAGGGAGGTCGGCGACGATTGCCTCACGGTCCCATCCGCCGTTGGATTCGGCCAGCAGGAGGTCACCCTTCTCCGTCAGGGCGGCCTCCCGTAGCTCGACGACGACCCGACTGTCCGACACGGTGGTCACGTCGATCTCCTGCAGGTCCGGCCGGTACGCGCCCACGGCGTTGACGTGGACGCCGGCCGGCAGACGGCCACCGTCGAAGACCGGCGTCGCACTGGACGTGCACGTGCAGATGATGTCCGACGTGGCAACGTCGTCCGGGGTGCCGGGGCGCACAGGGACATCGAGGTGGTCGCCCGCGAACGCGATGAACGCCTCGGCCGACTCGGTTCGCGGGGCCACGATACGTACCTCGGTGAGGTCGCGGACGGCCGTCATGGCCAGCAGGTGCGACCGGCCCTGTGCGCCCGCACCGAAGATCGTCAGGCGGGATGCGTCGGGTCGCGCCAGATGGCGGGTGGCCAACCCGGACACCGCGCCGGTTCGCAACTCGGTCAGCGCCCGCCCTTCGATCGTGACTTCCGGCTCCAGGCCGGGCGGGACGAACAGGGTGTAGACCCCGTTGATGAAGGACTTCCCGCGGCCGGGATTGTCCGGATCCAGGGACACGAGCTTGACGCCCGCCCAGCCCTCGGCCATGGCGGGCATCACCAGGAAGTCCTGACCCAGTTCGTGCAGGTGGAGGCGCTGTGGTCCCTCGGCGAACCCGTTCGTGCCGATCGCCTGTTCCAGGGCGTCGATGGCGTCGACCATCGACAGGCGTTGCCAGACATCGGGGGCGTCGAGGTGCTGCACGTGGTCGACCCTTGTCGTTCCGGCGGTCAGATGATGTGACGTTCGTTGCGGGTCCGGCCATCGGTGAACCGGTCGTCGCGCAGGGGATCGATGTCGATCTGCTGCGAGCGGCCGTGGAGGATCTCGTCGCGGACGACCTCGCCGACAGCTGCGGCCTGCTGGACACCGTGGCCGGAGAAGCCCGAGGCGTGGATCCAGCCGGGCGCATCGGTGGCCGCGCCCAGGATGGCATTGTGGTCAGGCGTCATCTCGTAGTAGCCGTACCAGCTGGCTCGCTGGTCCAACTCCTCGTCCGCGAACCACGGAAACCGCTGCATGGCGGCTTCCATCGTGGGCTCCAGCCAGTCCCAGTCGATGCCCGTGGTGAAACCGGGTGCCTCGTGGGGATTGGAACGTCCGAACAGCAGCCGCTGCCCCTCGCTGCGGTAGTACAGGCCGGATGCGGAGTCGACCGTCAGGGGAGTGGTCGGCCGGTCGTCGGCCGGACCGGTCAGAAAGATCATGCGCCGCGCCGGCTCGACCGGGGTCGGGATCCCGGCCAACCGACCGACGACGCCGGCCCAGCACCCAGCGGCGTTGACGACGTTTCCGGCCGTCAGGCGATCATCCCCGATCGCAAGCTCCCAGTCGTCACCTGTCGGCGCGATACCGGTGACCTCACTGCGAAGCCGGACCGTGGCGCCATGCTGCCTGGCGAGGCTGAGGTAGGTGGCCGTGACCGAATTGGGATCCACCACGCCATCGATCGGCCCGAACGTCGCGCCGGCCAGACCCGTGGGATCGAACGGCAGGAATCGGGCGAGTGCCTCGTCGACGTCCAGCACCTCGATGGGCGCCTCCAGGGATCGCTGGACCTCGACGCCCGCGAGGTGAGCATCCCACGCGTCGTCGGGTACGAGGAAGAGGTAGCCGACCGGCCGATAGCCACTGTCAGCGCCGTACCAGTCCGGGAACTGCGCGTACTGGCGGATGCTTGCCAGGGACAGGGCGACGTTGACGGGTTCGATGAACTGCACGCGCACGCCGGCGGCGCTCAGACCGGTGGAGCCCATCGCAGGGGCCTCTTCCCGTTCGAGCACCGTGACCGAACAGCCGGCCTCCGCCAGGCGGAAGGCGCACGCGGCGCCGACGATTCCGGCACCGATCACGGCGACGTCCACCCGTCCGGTCATCCTGGTCAACTCCTGCATTGGTGTCTGGTCAACGTAGACGTCGGCATGCGTCCCCGGCGAACCGAGCGGCGTGACGACCAGCGGACACGATGGTCATGTCCGAAACCCGCGAGCATCCAAGACGTCGAGGTGGCAGGCTCTGCCCATGATCGAAGACACCGACCGTTGCTATGCCGCGCTGCAGGCGCGTGACCCGCGTTTTGACGGGTGGTTCGTCGTCGGCGTGACCAGCACGGGGATCTACTGCCGTCCGAGCTGTCCGGCCATGACCCCAAAGCCGACGAACGTAGCGTTCCTACCCACCGCGGCGGCCGCGCAACGCCATGGCTTGCGTGCCTGCAAGCGGTGTCGGCCCGATGCCAGTCCCGGCTCGCCGGAATGGGATCGACGAGCGGATCTCGTCGGCCGTGCCATGCGCCTGATCGCCGACGGGGTGGTCGATCGCGAGGGAGTTGGAGGGTTGTCGACGCGGCTCGGGTATTCCGGGCGGCAGGTGCAGCGGGAGTTGATGGCGGAGGTCGGCGCAGGGCCTCTCGCCCTGGCCCGTGCTCAACGTGCGCACACGGCCCGGGTACTCATCGAGACGACCGACCTGGCCTTCACGGACGTGGCCTTTGCTGCGGGCTTTGGCAGCGTGCGGCAGTTCAACGACACCGTCCGCCAGGTTTTCGCGCAGGCCCCCACCGCCTTGCGGGCACGCGTGGAGCGAGGAGCGCCTCGCGAGGCGGACACGATCGCACTCCGGTTGGCCTACCGGCAGCCGGCCGCGCTGGCCCACGTCATCGAGCACCTGGCGGTTCGTGCCGTCCCCGGCCTGGAGGAGGTCACCGACGACGGCGCCTACCGGCGGGTGCTGTCGCTGCCCCACGGAACGGCCGTGGTGGCGCTGCTCCCGCGGGCGGATCATGTCCAGGCGACGCTCAGGCTGGCCGATCTGCGCGACCTGTCCGCCGCCGTGCAGCGTTGCCGTCGTCTGCTGGACCTGGATGCCGACCCGGTGGCCGTCGACGAGCGACTGCGAGCCGATCGCGTGCTCGCTGCCCTGGTGGCGGCGACCCCGGGTCTGCGGGTGCCACGTAGCGTCGATCCGTTCGAGGCGGCGGTACGGACCGTCGTGGGCCAGCAGGTCAGTCTCGCCGGAGCCAGACACGCCGCGACAGCGCTGGTGGCTCGGTACGGCCAACCGCTGGAGCATCCGCAGGGCGGGGTCCTGACATCCTTCCCGAGCGCCGCCACCCTGGCCGACGCGGACCTGACCGCCATCGGGCTGACCCGTCAGCGGGCGGCGACGGTCCGCGGCCTGGCGACCGCCGTGGCCGACGGGAACCTGCACCTCGACGTCGGTGTCGATCGCGTGGAAGCGCGCCACACGTTGGGACGCTGCTTCGGGATCGGACCGTGGTCGGTCGAGGAGATCGCGCTGCGAGGCCTTGGTGATCCGGACGCGTTCCCCTGCTCCGATCTCGTGCTGTTGCGGATGGCCAAGGCGTTGGGTCTGCCCTCGACGGCCGGCACCCTCCGCGACCACGCCGTCGCCTGGCGACCGTGGCGTGCCTCCGCGGCGCAGCACCTGTGGCGGTACGGCGCCGCCGTGCGTCGGCGTGCCGCGTGACGGCCACGATCGACCACGACGAAACCCGTTGCCGACCGAGACGCCTCCCCCACGAGCGCGAAGAGGATGACCCATGCATGAGGTGCGCTACCACCTGGTCCCCACCCGTCTCGGCGAGCTGCTGGTCACCGACCATGGCAGCGGCCTGAGTGGCCTGTACTACCCGGAGCACCGGCGGGGGCCCCGGATCGGAGATGCCTGGGTCCGTGATGCGGAGCGGTTCAGCGCCGTCGAAGTCGCGATCGCGGCCTACCTCGACGGCCATGACCGGCCCCTCGATCTGCCGTTGGACACACGCGGAACCGCCTTCCAGATCGAGGTGTGGGAGGCCCTGCGCACGGTTGGGTACGGGCGGACCGTCTCCTACGGCGAGCTCGCGCGCATGGTCGGTCGGCCGGGCAGCGCCCGTGCCGTGGCGTCCGCTGTCGCGCGCAACCCCGTCTCGATCATCGTGCCGTGCCACCGCGTCATCGGGGCCGACGGAACCCTGACGGGCTACGCCGGCGGGATCGACCGCAAACGCGACCTGTTGACGATGGAACGCGGGGCCACCTCGTCCGGCTCGGCCGCAGCGCCGATCTCCGGCTGAACCGGACCGCACTCGGTACCGTCGGTCCATGGTGGAACCGACGCTGTTGCAGACCGGTCCGGAGACGTTCCGGATCCTGCTCGGTGGTGGCCACCAGATCGAGGCGGTGCTTGAGCATCACACCCGGCGGGGTCTGGGATTGACGGGGATCCCGCCTCTGATCGTCGCTGCGGAGATCGTTCGCTTCCTCGAGGAACGCGATGCCCTCACGGGTCCGCAGCTGGCCCTGGGAGCCGCAGCAGGCCGCTTCCCGGAATTCGTGGAAGAGATCACCGCACGTCTGCGCTGACCGACCGGCGCACCCCCCGGTGCCGGCAAACCGGGGACATCGGAGCAACCCATGCACATCGAGGTGACCGAGGTCGTCCCCGGCGAGGTGGACGTGGCCCTGCAGGACGGCCGGCGCTGTCGGGTACTCATCCCGGCGGGTGTCGGCATCCCCGGGGCCGACGACACCGATCTGGCCGGTGCGCTGCTGCGCGTGCTGCTGGACCGGGGCGAGCCCCTCCCCGACGTGATCGACGCAAGTCGACGGTTCGCGTCCGATCCGCACCTGCTGGCAGCCGTCGACGAGGTGATCGGGCGCGAGAGCGGAGGCTGACCGATCCTTGACAGTCGCCGGTCGGGTGGGCGACATTGGCAAACCCACAACGGTTGCGCATCGCACAACGCTGTGCGGGGCGGTGCGACCTGGGAGGCACCGCGTGCGTGTACTGCTGGCTGATCGTTTTCCCGACCACCACACCGACCGACTGCGCCAACTCGGGCATGCGGTCACCCGACTCCCCGACGTCTCGGCGGACGATCTCCCCGGGGCGCTGCAGGATCAGCAGATCGTGGTCGTGCGTAGCACCCGGGTGTCGTCGGCCACGATCGACGCCGGAGCGTCGCTCCGACTGATCGTGCGAGCGGGGTCCGGAACCGACACGATCGACGCGGACGCGGCATCGCGTCGGGGCATCGCGGTCTGCAACGTGCCCGGCCGCAATGCGCTGGCCGTCGCCGAACTGGCGGTCGGGTTGCTGCTGGCCATCGACCGTCGGATCCCCGAGCAGGTCGGCGATCTGCGTGCCGGTCGCTGGCAGAAGGGCACCTATCAGGCTGCGGACGGGATCGCCGGCCGTGCCGTTGGCATTGTCGGCCTGGGAGACATCGGCCTGGCCGTTGCGCAGCGCCTGGCCGCGTTCGAGACCCGTCTGCACGCCGTTGCCTCCACGGACCGGGATCCGGAGCTGCAGCGACGCGCCGAGCAACTCGGCATGACGTTCGTCCCGGACATCTCGGCGCTGGCTGGATCATGCGACGTCCTGACGTTCCATGTTCCGCTGTCGGAGCGGACCCGCGGCCTGATCGGTGAGCCACTCGTCTCGCAGGTGCCCGTCGGCGCGATCCTCATCAACACCTCACGCGGTGATCTGGTCGATCCGGCGACGCTGCTGCCGGCGCTCGATCAGCGGAACCTCCGCGTCGGGCTGGACGTCCATCCGGACGAGCCTTCGGCGTCCTCAGGCGTCATCGACACCGCACTTGCGCGCCATCCCCGCGTCTACGGCACGCACCATGTCGGCGCATCCACGAGCCAGGCGCAGGATGCCGTCGCCGACGGGGTCGTGGAGGTCATCGCCGCGTTCGCCGCCGGCGAGGTCCGCAACTGCGTCAACCGCGATCGATTGACGGACGTGGCGCGGTGACGCCACATGCGGCCAGCAGCCTGCCGGGCACCGGCGCAGAAACCGGTGGGGGCGCCGGGGTCGATCTGCGTCCCATCGACCTGCATGTGGTGCGAGACACCGTTGCCGGCCGCGTCGTTCCACCACCTGCGGACGCCGTGGATCCTCAGCAACGGGCCGCGCTGGCCGAACGCGAGCCGTTGAGCCTGTTGCGGGTCCTCGGCCCCGAGGGTCAGGAGGGGGCCGCGGCGGGGCGGATCGCCGGGGTACGGATCCGCGAATTGCTGACGGCCGGGCATTACGTGCACCGGGGCGAGGTGGTTGCCGTCCACGAACTGCGGAGTGCGAGGCACTGCCAGGTCGGTGTGATCGCCGGGGTCCCGCTCGCCGACGTCCGGGCCGGGATCGTTCTGCCTCACGAGCAGACGCGCGAGTACCGGGAGGAGCGTCTAGCGGCATTCCTCGATGCCGCCGGTGTGGATGTCAGCCCCGTGGTCCTGACGCATCGCCCCGAGGCGGCGCTGGACGAGATCATTGCTGCGGTCATGGAGGCCGTCCCGGATGTGGCCTTCGAGGGATGGGGGCAGATCCGGCACCGCGTCTGGATCATCGACGACGCATCCACGGCCGACCGCGTGCGACGGGCCTGTCGTCCGATCGAGCAGTTGACGATCGTCGACGGACATCACCGGGTGGCGGCTGCTCTGCGCACCGATCGCCAGGTCGAACGCGGCCCCGCCACGGCGGATGCCGTGCTCCTGGCCGAGTTGGTGGCCGATCGCGATCTGCGGATGGTCGGATTCGATCGTCGCGTGCACGTGGCCGACCACGCGGAGGCAATGCACATCCTCGATCGGCTCACGGAGGTGGGGGAGGTGACGGAACTGGGCGCTCACCCCCCGCCGCGCCCGGAGGGAGCCCGGGAGGTGCTGGCGGCCGTATCCGGACGATGGGTCCGGGTCACGTTCACCGACCCGTCTCCCGATCCGCCGGACTCCCTGCCGGTGTCGCTGCTGCAGGAACGGGTGCTCGGCCCGATGCTGGGAATCGACGACCCGCGCACCGACCGACGGCTCGAACACCTACCTGGGCTGGGAGACCTGCGCGCCCTCGACCGGTCGTTGCGCCAGGCGGCCACCGTGGCGTTCGTGCCGCGTGTCGTCACGGTGGCGGAGCTCCAGGAGGTCGCCCGACGAGGCCACGTGCTGCCACCCAAGTCCACCTACGTGGACCCCAAACCCGGTCCGGGCGTGGTGGTGCGTCTGCGTCAGCGCTCCGCCGATATCCATCCTTGACCGCGCGCGACGCATGGTGCAGAGTGTTGCGAAATCGAGCATCCGTTCCGCTGGACGCAACAACGCCGTGAACGCCGGCTTCGTTTTCCACGGATCCGGAGTCATGAGGGCCCATGATGCAGGAGATGGTCGCGGCGTCGCTGGAGCGCGCCCGGTTCGAGATCATCCCGATGAAGGGCGTCGAGGACCAGCTGCCGTTCCTGCCCGCGGGAGCCACGGTGACGGTCACCGCGTCACCCACCAAGGGCATTGACGCCACCCTGGATCTCACGGCGCGGGTCGCCGCCTTGGGCAACCCCGTCGTGCCACACGTCTCCGCGCGTCTCGTTGAGGGTCGCGACCACCTGGCGCGCATCCTCGACCGACTGGAGGCCTCGGGGGTGCAGGAGGTCTTCGTCCCCGCCGGGGACGCCGACATCCCCGCCGGCCCGTACCAGGGCGCGGCTGACCTGTTGGAGGAGATGACCGACCTCGGGCACCACCTGGTACGCGTCGGCATCACCGGCTATCCGGAGAGCCATGCCTTCATTCCCGATGCGACCACCATCGCGGAGATGGCGCGCAAGGCGCCGCACGCGACGGCCATCGTGTCGCAGATCTGTTACGACCCGGCCATCATTCGGGCGTGGGTGGACGTGGTGCGGGCACGGGGGATCGACCTGCCGATCTACCTCGGCGTCCCTGGGGTCATCGACCGGGCGAAGCTGCTGCGGGTGTCGATGCGGGTGGGCCTGGGCGACTCGATCCGCTACCTGCGCAAGCAACATGAGGTCGCGACCCGACTGCTGACGGGCTACACGCCCGACGAACTGATCGGGTCACTCGGTGACCTGATCGACCATCCCGCCGCCCGGGTGGCCGGGTGGCACCTGTTCACCTTCAACGAGGTGGAACGGACCGAACGCTGGCGGCAGGAACTGCTGACCAACCTCCGAGGAGCAGCCCTGTGAGCTTTCCCAACGACCTGGACATCGCCCGTGGCGCCGCACTGAAGCCGCTGGACGAGGTGGGTGCCGGCATCGGCCTCGGTCCGCACCTGTTGGAGCCGTACGGCGAACACGTCGCCAAGATCAAACTGCAGGCCATCGAGGAACTCGCGGATCGGCCGCGGGCCAAGTACGTGCTGGTGTCGGCGATCACGCCGACGCCGTTGGGGGAGGGCAAGACGACCACGACCGTGGGGCTCGGCCAGGCTTTCCGGCACCTGGGCAAGACCGCCACGGTGGCGATCCGTCAGCCGTCGATGGGTCCCACCTTCGGGATCAAGGGAGGCGCGGCCGGCGGTGGGTACAGCCAGGTCGTGCCGATGGAGATCCTGAACCTGCACCTGACCGGGGACATGC
Source organism: Nitriliruptoraceae bacterium (assembly GCA_041688045.1). Lineage (GTDB taxonomy): Bacteria > Actinomycetota > Nitriliruptoria > Nitriliruptorales > Nitriliruptoraceae > CSSed11-175R1. The sequence goes on along the minus strand of JBDNIX010000184.1, from coordinate 2,288 downwards.
ACGCGGTCACCGCCGCCCACAACCTCCTGGCCGCAATGGTCGACAACCACCTGTTCCAGGACCAGTCGCCGACCCTGGATCCGCACCGCGTGGCGTGGCGCCGGGTGATGGATGTCAACGACCGTGCCCTGCGCAACATCGTCGTGGGTCTCGGGACCCGGCTCGACGGGCGCCCACGGGAAACCGGGTTCGACATCACGGCCGCGTCCGAGGTCATGGCCGTGCTCGCACTGGCCACGTCCCTGCAGGACCTGCGGGCGCGCATGGGACGGATCGTCATCGGCGCGGCCACCGACGGGTCGCCCGTGACCGCGGAGGACATCGGCGCGGCAGGCGCGATGACCGTGATCATGAAGGAGGCGCTGAAGCCCAACCTCATGCAGACGCTGGAGCAGACGCCGGTCCTGGTGCATGCCGGCCCGTTCGGCAACATCGCCCACGGCAACAGTTCCGTGGTCGCAGACCGCATCGGGATCCACGGGGGTGACTACCTGGTGACCGAGGCCGGATTCGGCGCGGACATGGGCGCCGAGCGCTTCTTCAACATCAAGTGCCGGACGTCCGGGCTGACGCCGGACGCCGGGGTCCTCGTCGCCACGGTGCGGGCCCTGAAGGCGCACTCCGGCCGTCACAGGATCGTGGCGGGACGCCCGTTGCCCGACGATCTGCTGGCCGAGAATCCCGACGACGTGCAGGCGGGTGCCGCCAACCTGCGCAAGCAGATCGAGAACATCCGGGTCCACGGGGTGTCGCCGGTCGTCGCCATCAACGCGTTCCCCACCGACCACGACAGTGAGCATGCCGCCATCCGCGAGATCGCGGAGGAGATGGGTGCCCGTGTGGCGGTCTGCAATCACTTCGCGCAGGGCGGCGCCGGCGCGGTCGAACTGGCCGAAGCCGTCGCGGAAGCCGCCGAGGAGCCCTCGGACTTCCGGTTGCTCTACCCCTCGGAAGCCTCCCTGCGCGACAAGATCGAGACGGTCGCCACCAAGATCTACGGCGCGGACGGGGTCGACTACGCCCCGGCCGCCGCCCGCCAGATCGACGATCACGAGGCCAACGGTTTCGGCAACCTCCCGGTCTGTATCGCCAAGACCCACCTGTCGATATCGTCCGACCCGACCCTCACGGGTGCACCGACCGGCTGGCGTATGCCGGTCCGCGAGGTCCGTGCGTCCGTCGGTGCAGGGTTCATCTACCCGATCTGTGGAGACATGCGCACGATGCCGGGCCTGTCGTCGACCCCCGCCGCCGGGCGGATCGACATCGATGAGCACGGTGAGATCGTGGGGCTGTCCTGAGCGACGGGCAGGAGACGGTCACGACCTTCCTCGATGCGCTGGCGTCGAACCAGCCTGCCCCGGGCGCGGGCGCGGCGGCCGCGGTGACCGTCGCGATGGCGGCTGGCCTGCTGGCAATGTTTGCCCGGTCGTCCCGATCGCTGCCCGACCGTGACGCGATCGTGGCCAGGGCCGACCGGTGGCGGGCACATGCCATGCAACTCGTGGACGCCGACCGGCAGGCCTATGCGCAGGTCCTCGACCGGCGGGAACAGCGGGCCCAGGACCCGGACGGTTTTCGGAGCGCCGTTGCCGGGGCCAACCTGCCGCCGCTGGCCGTGACGGTGATCGGCACGGGCGTCGCGAAACTGGCGTACCGGGTGCTCGATGCGGGCAACCCCGCAGTGCGGGGCGACCTGGTGACGGGCATCGTGCTGGCGGACGCCGCCGTCGCCAGCGCCGCCGAACTCATTGCGAGCAACACCGAATTCGGTGGTCTCCCCGCCGAGGATCTGCGACATGCACGGGCCCGTCACCGGGACTGTCGTGCGATCGTCACCGAGGTAACCGGGGGCGGAACGTGACGGTGGGCGACGTCGCATCGACGGCCACGGCTCTGCGGTCTCCGGCCGTGCCCGACGACCTCCTGCTGGACACGCTCGTCCATCGACGTCGAGGTAGTGCACCTCGGGGCACGTACCGCATGACGGCTCTGTGCCGTGCTCTGGGCGATCCACAGATCGGCATGCGGGCGGTACGGGTCGTCGGGACCGGGGGCAAGACCAGCATCGTGCGGATCGCGGCGTCCCTCTTCCAGGCGTTGGGGGTCCCGTGCGGTGAAGCGACGTCGCCACATCTGCACGATGCCGCCGAACGCATCCGGCTGGACGGCGACGCGGTGCGGCCGGCTCAGGTTGCCGCACGCTGGCAGGACCTCCAGGACGCCGTCGCGGTGGCGGAGACCGAAACCGGCCAGACCGTCACGTTCTTCGAGGCCGTGACCGCGTT
>JBDNIX010000019.1:0-24971 GCA_041688045.1 Nitriliruptoraceae bacterium | reverse complement strand
TCCTCGAAGTAGGCGAACAGGTCCTCGGTCAGAACCTCGCGGCTGCCGTCGGGCCGCTGCCACGCCACGGCGTCCAACATCTGGCGCCGGTGGACGACCAACGCCCCCGACGCCCCGAAGACCGGTCCCGCGGCGTCATGCTGCCCGCGGTCGCGTTCGCCCTCGCCGCGATTGCGGACCAGACGCGCTTTGGTCAGCACGTGCCCCGTCGTGTCCAGCACAGCCGCGCCGTCGGGGGCCGCGACAGATCGCACGAGCTTGGGTTGCACCGTGCCCCGTCGGTCGTCGGCCAGCAGTGCGGCGACCGCGGTGGCCACCAACCCGGGCGAGGGCACCACGTCGACATTGGAGAAGACCACGACCGGGGTGTCGATCTGCGCCAGCGCATCGTTGACCGCACCCGCGAACCCACGGTTGTCGGTCTGGTGGATCACGCGAAGTGGGTGACGGCGCGACCGGAGCACGGCAGCGTCCAGGAACTCGCGCGATCCGTCCACGCTTGCGTTGTCGACGACGACGATCTCCAGGTGCTCGTGCTCCTGTCGGTCGTACGCCTGCAGGCACGCGCCCAACAGATGAACCGTGTTCCAACTGACGACGATCACCGTGACCGCGTCGTCGTTCATGCCTGCCGTCGCTGCCGGTCGGCGACGGTCTCACTGGTGCCGAGGATGTCCGCGACGTCACCGATGCTCCGCGCCGGGCCGCCGACGACGGAGGCGGAAGCCGCCAGGTCGACCCGGTCGGTACCCACGACCGTCGGAGCCACCTGCAGCGAGGTGGAGATGGGAACGACCCCCCAGGTGGGAGCTTCCCCTGCACCGGTGACCGTGGCCGCCACAGTGTGCTGCCCGGCCCGTCGCGGAGCCGCGAAGCGCAACTCCACCGTCGCCTCCTCGCCGGGCTCCAACGGCCCGACCCCGATGCCCTGCAGTCGCGTGTCGAACTCGTAGATCAGCGTGTCCGAACCATCGGTGACCGCCATCCCGACACTGCACGCATCCACCGCAGCGATCGCCGCGAACCGCACCCGCAGCGCGACCGCGCTTCCCGCGACCACCTCGTCAACGGGCGTTCCTTCGACCCCGACGACCCATACCTCCTCGATGCTGACCGGTACGCGTCCCTCGGCCGGGACCCCCATGGCCGCCACACGGGCAATACGCTGGCGATAGCGGTCGACCGCTTCCAGGACGGGTCCGTCGAAGGCCACGCGGCCACGCTCCAGCAGGATCGCCCGATCGCACATCTCGGCTACGGCGTCGAGGTCGTGACTGACCAGCACCACGGTCTTGCCGTCCCGCTGGAACTGCCGCATCCGCCCGAGCGATCGTGACTGGAATTCGGCGTCCCCGACGGCCAGGACCTCGTCGACCAGGAGGATGTCGGGATCGACGGTGACGGCGATGGCGAACCCCAGGCGGACGTAGAGCCCCGAGGAGTAGGTCCGCACCGCGGTGTCCAACAGGGGCCGGATACCGGCAAAGTCGACGATCTCGTCGAAGCGCGCAGCGATCTGGGCCCGGGTCAGACCGAGGATGGCGCCGTTCAGATAGATGTTCTCGCGTCCGGTCAGATCGCCGTGGAACCCGGCGCCGAGTTCCAACAGCGACGCCACCCGACCGTTGGTGGCGACGCGGCCCTCATCCGGCGGAAGGATGCGGGCGAGGAGTTTGAGCAGCGTGGACTTCCCCGAGCCGTTGTGACCGATCACCGCCACGGATTCCCCGTGGCTGATGGAGAACGACACGCGCTCGAGGGCGTTGAATTCCGTATACGACGCCCGACGCATGCGGTAGAGCCGCTCCTTCAACCCCACCGGCCGCTCGTGATAGAGCCGGAACCGCTCCGTCACCCCGTGCACCGCGATCGCAGGGCGGGACGGGTCGACCTCCAAACCTGCGAGTTGCCCGAAAGAGCGGCGCGCGTGACCGTCGCCGCGCATCACACTTCCTTCGCGAACGTGCGTGACCGACGCAGGAAGACGACATAGCCGCCGATGAAGACCACGAGTGCCCACAGCGCGGACACCAACAGTCCGGTCGCGTCCGGCCACGCAGGCGCGAGCGAGGCGACAGGTCCGTCACCGCTGGACGCCGCCACCTCGACCGCACCGTACAGGGGGGTGCGGAACGCCTCGACGAACCACGTCATCGGGTTGAGCTGCAACAACGTGACCAGGAGATGGTCGGGCCCGAGCCGTGACCGGACCAGGGCCAGCGGATAGAGAACCGGCGTCGCGTAGAACCACACCAGGAACATCACGACGAACAGCTCCTGCAGGTCACGGAAGACGACGTTGACGCCGGCCAACCACATCGCGACCCCGGAGGTGAACACCGTCAGCAGCAGCACGGCCAGCAGGGTGGCAGGCAGGTGGACCAGCACCCCGAACCCGCGGGTGACGACGAGGTAGGGCGAGATGACCAGCATCGCCAGCAGCAGATGGATCAACTGTGCCAACACGTGCGACAGCGGGAGCACCTCGCGCGGGAAGTACACCTTCTTGACGAGGTCACCGTTGCCGACCACGGAGTGGATCGCACCCTGGCACGAGTTCTGGAAGAACTGCCACAGCAGATAGCCGGCCAGGAAGAACGCTGGGAAGGCATCGACCGGGACGGGGACGACCTGGGTGAAGATGATCGTGAACACGACCGTCATGAGGGCAGGCGTCAGCATCGACCACAGGAACCCGAGCGACGAATTCCGGTACCGGACCTTCAGTTCCTTGCGCACCAGCTGCACGAGCAGCTCGCGGGCGCGCCAGCGCTCCCCCAACTTGGCGCTGGAGGTCACGACGAAGTGGCCGGGCACGGAGCTATCCACCGTTACCACGTTCGACGATCACCTCCCCCTCGTGTGCGATGTGGCGGGCGTGTCAGCCGCGCCACGGTGCCGTCCGGTCAACCTACGACCGTTGTAGCACAGGTTCCCGACACGGCTCACCCGGAAGGGATCCGGCTACCGCGCTCGAGCACCTGCCCGTCGGCGATCTGCTCACCGTCACCGATCACCGACCCGTCGGGGACCTCCACCTTGTCGCCGACGACGACGCCGTAGCCGAGCAGCGAACCGGCGATCTTCACGCCAGCGCCGATGTGGCTGTCGTCGAACACCACGCTGTCACGGATCTGCGATTCCGCCCCGACCCGGGTCGCCGCGCCCAGCACCACGTACGGACCGATCTGCGCACGCGCGCCGATGCTGACTCCGGGCAGCATCCGGACAGGGCCCCGGATCTCGGCCGACGCGTCGACCTCGATGTCGGGGTGCGACCAGGCGCCCGCTGCATCCACGAGCAGGCCTTCCGCCCCAGGCCATGCGACCTCGCCGTCAAGGACCAGGCGGTGGCCGCGCAGAAACCGCTCCGGCGTGCCGAGGTCCGCCCAGACGGCATCGGACACGACACCGTGGACGATCTCGCCGGCGGCGACGAGTTCGGGGAACACCTGGCGCTCGAAGCTCAGGGGACCGTTCGGGAAGCGGGCCATCGCGGCCGGCTCCACCACGTACGTGCCGCCGTTGACGGCGTCCTGACCAGGCAGCGTGCCGGGGGCCGGTTTCTCCACGAAGTCCACGATCCGCTGACCGTCGAGCACGCACACACCGAAAGCGGACGTGTCCTCCACCCGGGTCAGCGCCAGGGTCGCAGCAGCGCCGGACGATTGGTGTTCGTCGATCAGGCGGGTCAGGTCCAGCCCGGTCAGGATGTCGCCGTTCAGGACCAGGAACGTTCCGCGAACCCGGTCCAGAGCGGCACGCACCCCACCGGCGGTGTCGAGCGGCGTGGGCTCGGGCACGGCCTCGACGGTGACGCCGACGGACGTAGCGTCCTGCTGCAGCACCTGGAACGGCGAGGTGTCGGCGCCGACGACCAGCAGGACGTGATCGATGCCGACCGCAGCGAGGTTGCGGATCACACCACTCAGGAACGGCAGCCCACACAGGGGTAGCAGCGGCTTTGGTGTCGTGAGCGTCAGCGGCCGGAGGCGCGTCCCTTTGCCGCCGGCCACGATCATCGCGTCGCGGACCTGTCCCATTCACCGCTCTCTCCGGTCGGGTCTCTGGTTGGTGTGTCCACCTCCGACCGTACGCTCACCGGTCGTGCTGCGCCGGGTTCCCGCCACCCGTTCAGCCACCCAGGTCACCAGGGCCCATCCGACCAGGCCGCCACGCAACAGCGGCCGGAGCAGCGTGGCACCCGTCCCCCGGTAGTGCCTGCGGTGGAACCGGTCGAGGCTGCGCGCGTGGGTCATGAGCGCCCATGCCCGCCGACGACTCGTCGATGCACCGACGCGATGGACGACCACCGCCGACGGCAAGAACCGCAGACGCCATCCGGCCCGCCGCAGCCGCACTCCGAGGTCCAGGTCTTCGACGTAGAGGTGATAGCCGGGATCGAATCCCGCCACGTCCTCGAAGGCCCTGCGGCGCACGGCGACGACGCAGCCCGACAACCAGTCGGTGTCACGGGCCTCGACGGCGCTGACGTCTCGGGCCCAGTAGCGCCGCGTCCAGGGATTGCCCGGCCACACGCGACTGCACGCGGCATGCCCGAGCGCGGTCCGTAGGTCCGGGAGTCGGCGGGCGGAGGCCTGGGGCTGGCCATCCGGATATCGGACGGACGGGCCCACCATCGCAAGCGTCGGATCGTTGCAGAGTTCCGCATCCAGCCGTGCGACGCTCCCAGCACCGAAGCGGACGTCCGCGTTGGCGATGACGACCACCTCCGCATCGTCGAGCCGAACGCCGGTGTTCGCCGCCCGCCCGAAGCCGGCGTTGGCCAGTTCCACCACCTGGACGTCCGGGTGGCCACGCCGGACCGCGGCGGCGGTGCCGTCCGTGGAGCCCGTGTCGACCACAACGATCTGCCCCAGATCGTGCGTCGCCAAGGAATCGAGGCAGCCCAGCACCTCCTCCCGTGTCTCGTGGGAAACGACCACCACCGCGGGGCGCGTGGACATCCCGGCGCTCAGGAGGAGGTGGCGTCGTCACCGACGGCGACGATGACGTTCGCGTCGGCTGGAGCGTCCACACCGGACGGCAACGGCAGCACGGTGGTGCCCAGCGTCGCCGCAACCCAGGCCGCCTGATCCGCATGACCGGGGACCTCATAGACCACGGTGGTGTCACCGGCGTCCGCGGCTTCCGGTCCCACGCCGGCACCGCCTGGCAGGAAGCCCGCCCACGCCAGCGTGGCGGTCACGATGCCCGTTCCCTGGCCCCGCCCGCCGGACCAGACGGCCACCGTGGTCTCGGCGCGCTCCTCGGACGGTCCCCGCTCCGCGATCGGCTCGCCGTTGCGCACGGATTCGAACATGGCACGTGCACCCGGGCCGTAGGCGACCATGAATGCGAGTCCGTCGATGCTCTGGTTGTACGCGGGGACGGTCGTCATCGGAAACCCAGCGGCAACCACCTGCCGTGCCTCGTCCGCCAGTCGACGCATCTCACCGGTCGACAGGTCCTCGTCGGTCTCGACATTGGAGGCGACGTCATCGACCACCTGGAAGAGGCGGATGGGGTCGGCCAGCGTGCGGGCAGCCAACAGTTCGTCGATCACGGCGCGGATGAACTGCTGCTGGCGTTCGATTCGCGTGAAGTCGCCACGGGCGCCCTGCCGCGACCGGACATAGGCCAGCGCGTCCGTGGGCCCCATCTGCTGACAGCCGGCCTCGAAGTCGGCCCCGCTCTTCTCGTCGGTCAGCGGTTCATCCAGGCACAACTCGACGCCGCCGACCGTGCGCACGACATCGATGAACCCGCCCAACGAGATCGACGCGTAGTGGTTGACCGGCAGCCCGAAGTTCGACTGTACGACCGACACCAACGCGTCCGCCCCCCCGGCGAACGTGTCCGCGATCTTGCGCGGACGTCCTTCGGCGTCCCGGACCAGCAGGTCCCGCGGCAGGCTCACGAGCGAGATGGTCTCGCGATCGGCACTGACGGCCACGTAGATGATCGTGTCGGCGCGCTGTCCATCGAACGAGCCGAGGGTCAACTCGGCACGGTCCTCGTCCGACAGCCCGTCCCGGGCATCGGAACCGACCACCAGGAAGTGTCGTGCGGTGGGCTCGCCTTCGGGGGTCTCCTCGACGTCGTCGAGTTCCTCGACCGGCACCCGGGTCAGACTCGCTTCCACACGCTGCACCAACAACAGGCCGGTGGTCGCGATCGCCGTGACAGCGACCAACCCCATCACCCCGAGGACCGTGAGGACCCGCACCCACGGGCGCGCCCGACGACCCGCCTCGGCCGTCGGGTGCCACGGACTCACCAGTGGATCGTTCGGGGTGTTCGGCGTTTCGGCCATGTGATCTACCCGTTCTCCGTGTCGAGGTCTTCGCCCACCGTGACGACCACGTCAACGGGATCGCCTTCGAAGGTCGGCGCCTCTTCCAGCGCCTCCAGCTGCGCGCCGCCCAACTGTTCGGCCAGGACGACCGCCGCCGCCTCCGTCGTCGCCGGCTCCGGACCGTAGGCGACCACAGTCGTCGCACGCCCGAACGTTGCTGCATTGCCTGTGCCCACGACGCGGAACCCCTCGGCTTCGAGCCGTGCTTGGATCTGTGCCGCCAACCCGTCCGTTCCAGCGCCGTTAAGCACGGCGACGTCCACCATCGTGCTCGCCATCTCCTCCACGGCGTCTTCTTCCGATTCGTCGGTTGCCTCGAGCGATGTTCCATCCCGAAGGTGCTGGAACCGAACCATCACCGGCTCCTCCAGGGGCACGAGCTCGCCCGTGTCAGGGTTCCGGAACAGCGGGATCTCATCCACCTCCGGTTGTTCGGACGCGGCCGATGTCTCCGCCAGATCGAGCAGCCCCGTCCCCCGGAGGGAGACGTCCGTACGGATCTCCTCGGAGACCACGTCCACCGCCCGCTTGGCGGTCAGCGGCGACCGGACCACGGACCCCGTGTCGATCGACTCCCCGATGCCTCGCAGGATGTCGGCCACCTGGCGCACGCGAGCGTCCGGATCTTCTTCGGACTGCGCCGCACGCACCTGCGCCTCGGATGCCGGCGTACAGCTCGTGACCGTACACACCTCGACGTTGCCGAGGACCTCGACCAGATGAGGCAGGGCATCGACCGTCGCGCTGACGACGTGATCGATGCGCACCTCCGCGTAGTCGATGACCGCGCGGGCCAGCAGATCCTCACCACCTTCGAGGTGGACCTCGTCCAAGGGTGCCGATCCCATGCCTTCCACGCTGACGGGGAGGTCGGTCGGCAGGAGCAGGACCGCCGGCACGTCACGCCCGCCACCGATCTGGACGATCGCGACCGGGCCGGCGAGGTCCGGGTTGCCGGGCATGGTCGGATCTCGCGGTTCGGTCAGCGCCACCAGATACGTCGTGGCCCCGTCCGGCGCCTCCGCCCCCACGCTCCCGAGCGCTTCAGGGTTCTCCTCGGCCGTTGCTCGCAGATCGAGGCCGCCGAGTTGGAACCACGCGTACACCCAGAGGGCACCGATCAGGACCGCCCACACCACGGCGAGCACGACGACCAGCGCGACCGAGAATTTCAGCACGCGCCGAGGCCACCGCGTGGGTGCGCGGCGTGCGGAAGCGAAGGGGGATCCGGTCACGGGAAGTAAGCCTTACGATCGAGCCAGGCGGTGGGCCCGTGAACGAACAGCCTTCTTGACTGACGCGCAAGCCCGTACGAGGGGGGACGCCACGGGCCGATGGCACCAGTGACTGGCAGCCGCCCCACCCGCGACGCGGCGTCGATGAACCGACGACCTCCAACGTTACCATCGAGAGCCGTCCTCACCCCGGGCCACATGGCCAGGAGGGCACCACCGTGCAGCTCGCATCCCCGTCCACGCCCGATCCGGCCACGCGCGACGTCGCTGCGGCGATTCGGGACGCGCAACGGGTGATCGGGCAGGGCCCCGCCATCACGTTGATCCTGCCGGACGGACGCCAGGAGCAGGGGATGGCGTCGCTGGCTCAGTGGGCCGCCAAGGGTGCACATCTGATCGAAGCGGACCTGCTCCTGCAGCCGGGCGACCAGCTGGCCCTTGACGCACCGCTGTCGTGGAGCGGCGCAGCCGTCTGTCTGGCTGCGTGGTGGGCCGGCGTGAGCATCACCCTGGTCACCGACGACGACCGCCTGACGTCCAACGCCGAGGTGACCGTCGTCCATGAGGACCGCTGGGCGATCACTGGTCACTCCGGCGACGTCCTGGTCCTGGGCGATGCCTACGACGGCTCGCCACACGGAGACGTGGATGCAGAGCCCTGGGCCCGAGCGGTCCAGGCGTTCCCCGATCAGCCGCCCATCCCGCACGCAGGCGCGGACGCGATGGCACTGACCTGTGCCGGTCGCAGCTGGACGCAGGCCGAGCTGCTCGCCGAGGCCCGCGACATGGCAACCGGCACGATCGGTGTCGATGCCGGGGCGGTCGCGCCGTGGCGAGGTCTGATCGCGGCCGCGGCACGGCCACTGATCAGCGGTCGACCGACGGTCATCGTCCGAGGTGTCGGTCATGACGCCGCCGCGGGCGACCGCGTCGCCCAGTGGCTGTAGGCGAGGTGCGCACCGGGCGACGGGGCATCGCGTGGGGGCTCATCGCCGTGCTCGTCGGGTGTACGACGATTTCGGACGATGGCCGCGCTGCCGACGACACGGTCGACACCGACGTCCAGACCCCCGAGGACGACTTCGACGCCACCTCGGACACCGAGGAGTCGGCGAACGGCACGCCGCCCGAGTCGACGACCGACGACGCCTTCGAGGCCGCAGACTTCGCGCCGACCTTCGCCGCGCGTCCCGACTGTTTCGGCATCGAACCTCGAGGGATCGAGGCCGACGAGGTCCGGTGCGGCACCGTCGAGGTCCCCCTGCGCTACGACGACGCCGGCTTCGCCGCAGACAGGGCAACGCCCGACACCTCTCGTGACCCCGACGCCACCATCGACATCGCCGTCACCGTCTTCGCCGGATCATCGCCGGATGACGCCGAGGATCCCCTGATGATCCTCGGCGGCGGTCCGGGTGAGGTCATGATCCGGACGTTGCTGACCGAACCCGCCGTACGCGATCTGTTCGAGGTCGGAGCCGACCTGATCGTGATCGACCAACGCGGCGTGGGGTCCAGCACGCCGGCGCTGGACTGCCCCGAGATTTCGGGCTTCGGGCTGCAGGACACGGTCGGCCCGGACACCAGCCGCGCCTTGGATGCGGTCCGCGCGTGCCGCGCCCGGCTCATCGACGACGGGGTGGACCTCGATGCCTTCAACCACGTGGCGAATGCGCGCGACGTCGAACTGGTGCGTGAAGCACTGGGCCACGACCGCCTCAACATCCGCGGCACGTCGTACGGAACGCAGATCGCGCTCCTGACCGCCGGACTCCATCCCCAATCCGTTCGGTCACTCACGCTCAGCTCACCCCTGGATCCTCGCGTCAACTGGGTGGAGTCGCTCGGAAGCGGGCTCGATCAGGCGCTGAGCCGGTTGATCGAGGTCTGCGAGCTGGATGAGAACTGCGCCGGCCAGATCGGCGACCTCCGCGCCGCCCTCGATCAGACGGTGCAGCGGTTGGAGGCGCAACCGCAGCAGGTCACGGTGCAGCCACCCGGCGGTGAGCAGGTCACGGTCACCTACGGCCCAGCCGCCTTCCTCAACGGCGTGCTCGCCATGTTCTACCTACCGGACGGAGTTTCCGTCCTGCCCGCACTCATCGACGCCGCGCGGGACGGGCGCCTGGAACCGCTGGCCCGGATCATCGCCACCATCGAGCAGGCCCTGGAGCAGGGCATGGCCACGGGCATGCACCTGTCGATGATGTGTTCGGGCGAGGCCGCCTCGGCCGTCGCCGCAGATCGCCCGGACGGCATCGACTCCGCCCTGATCCGTGACCACTGGTACCCGGTGGCGCTCCTCGGGGGTGAGCCGACCGAGGAGCTGTGCGACATCTGGGACGTCGAGTTGGCGTACTCGCCGGGCGACATCGCGCTGCCGACCCGGGTGCCGACCCTGATCGTCACCGGGGCGTTCGACCACGTGACACCGCCGCAGTACGGGGAGGACCTTGACGAGGCGCTCGCGACCAGCCATCTCATCCAGGTGGCCGACGCCGGACACGGCCCCTTGGAGTCGCTGGGGTCGTGCGGCCGCCGGATCGTGAGCGACTTCCTGGCCGAACCGATCGAGCCGCCCGATGACCGCTGTGCGACCGACGCGCGTCTGCGGCTGCTGACCGAACTGCCGAGGCTGCCCGGCCTGTCCGCCGGGTGATCTACGGCGCCAACTGCGCTGGGGTGAGCGCGTACAGATCGGACGCGCCGGCGGTCACGGCGGGAAGGAGCCCGCGGACCTGAGGGAGGATCTGCGTCGCGTAGAAGTGGGCAGTCACGAGTTTTGCCTCGAGGAACTCTTCGCCGAAGCTGGACGTGTCCTCCTCGTCGAGGAGGCGATGGGCGGCCGCGGCGCCCTTGGCCAGCTGCCAGCCACCGAGCACCGTGGCGAACAACCGCAGGTAGGGAGTCGCTCCGGCGAACACGTCGTTGACATCCTCGGCGTGGGCGTGGATCCACTCCGTGGCTTCCTGGAGCGTGTCCACGCCATCGCAGAGGTTGCGGGCGATGTCGGAGCACGCGTCCGGCAGGTCGTCAGCGGTCCGACGGATGTCGGCGAGGACCGTTTCGACGAACGCGCCACCGTCGTACGGGAGCTTGCGGCCGACCAGATCGAGCGCCTGGATACCGTTCGTGCCTTCGTAGATCGGCGCAATGCGTGCGTCGCGGTAGTGCTGCGCGACGCCGGTCTCCTCGATGTAGCCCATACCGCCGTGCACCTGGATCGCCAGGGATGTGAGCTCGACGCCCAGATCGGTGCCCCACGCCTTCGACATGGGTGTCAGCAGGTCCGCGAATTTCCGGTGATGGTCGCGGACGGATGCGTCAGGGTGGTGTTCGGCGAGATCCAGGGCGTGGGCGTTGGCATAACAGACGCCGCGAACGGCTTCGATCGATGCCTTCATCGTCAGCAGCATCCGCCGCACGTCGGCGTGGTCGATGATCGGGGACTGCTCGCCCGGTTCGGAGGTCGGACCGCGACCTTGCCGGCGGTCCTGCGCGAACGCGAGCGCCTGTTGGTACGCCCGCTCGGCGATGGCCGGTCCCTGCAGACCGACGCCCAACCGGGCGTCGTTCATCATGGTGAACATGCCGCGCATACCGGTGTGCGGTTCTCCGACGAGTTCGCCGACGGCACCATCGCTGTTGTCGCCGTAGGCCATCACGCACGTGGGTGAGGCGTGGATACCCAGCTTGTGTTCGAGCGACACCACCTCGACGTCGTTGCGTTCTCCGAGCGATCCGTCATCGTTCACCAGATACTTCGGGACGATGAACAGCGAGATGCCCTTGGTGCCCGGCGGCGCATCCGGCAGCCGGGCCAGGACGAGGTGGACGATGTTGTCGGTCAGATCGTGGTCGCCGAAGGTGATGTAGATCTTCTGCCCGGTGATGCGGTACGTGCCATCGTCCTCGGGAACGGCCCTGGTGGTCACCGCCCCGACGTCGGACCCCGCCTGAGGTTCTGTGAGGTTCATGGTCCCCGACCACTCGCCCGACACCATCTTGGGCAGATAGGTCTGCTGCTGCTCCTCGGACCCGTGATGCGTCAGGAGGTAGACCGCACCCGTGGTCAGCAGCGGCCCGAGCGAGAACGACATGTTCGCGCTGGTGATCAGTTCCTTCACCGCATTGGCCACCAGCAACGGAAAGGCACCGCCGCCGAATTCCGCAGGGTGCTGGATAGTGCCCCAACCTGCCTCGATGTACTGCTGGTAGGCCTTCTTGAAGCTCTCCGGCGTGACGACGCCGCCATCGACGAGCTTCGCGCCGTGTTCGTCGCCCTCCCGGTTGGTCGGAGCGATGGCCTCCTCGGCGAAACGCCCCGCCTCCTCCAGCAGACCCGCCACCAGGTCCGGTTCGGCGTGAGCCAGATCGTCGAGTGCGGTGAGCTCGGACAGCGGTGTCACATGCTCGAGCACGAAGCGGATATCACGGAGCGGGGCGCGGTAGGTCGTCATGAGGCCAGGGTACCTGCGGACTAGTCTGGGCTGGCAGGCAGGACCGGTGCGACGCACCTTGGAGACGGACGACATTCATACTGGGTGGGCCGGCCGCTGCCGAGCAGGCCGTGAGGACTCCGGGACACGACACGTGGCGATGGTGCAAGGAGACGGGTGTGGTGAAGGGACCCCGCGTTCCCCTGCCGCGAACCCCCCGCTTCCTGAAGATCATCGGGCGTGTCGTCGGCCTGCCGATCTCCGAGGTCCGCAGCTATTGGGTCCAGGAATCCCGGAGCATCCGCACCGGCAGCCTGGCGTTGGCACTGGGGCTCGGGGCGACGCTGATCGCCGGCATCGTGCTGGCGTCCGCGGAGAACCAGTTGGCGAGCGTCCCCGGACTCCTGGCACTGATCCCGGCAGCGATCGGTATGCGCGGCGCCATCTTCGGAGCGTTGGGGTCGCGGTTGTCCACGGGGATCCTGACCGGGGAATTCGACCGGGAACTCACGCGCCGGAGCTACCTCGGTCGGCAGGTCGAGGCATCGACGATCCTGAGCTTCGCCTCGGCCACCCAGGCGGGCATCATCGCCTGGGCCGTCAGCCGCGCCCTCGGACTGCGCACGGTCGCGTTGCTGGACCTGGTGGCGATCTCGTTGCTCGGCGGCCTGCTGTCGTCCGCGGTGCTGTTCGTGGTCGTGATCGTCATGGCGCGCCGATCCGAAGCTGTGGGATTCAACCTCGATGATGCTGGGGCACCGATCATCACGGCGACCGGCGACGTGGTCACGCTGCCGGCACTGTTGGTCGCCACGCTGGTGCTGGAAGTGCCTGTGCTGTCGGCGACGCTCGGCGCGATCGGCATCATCATGGGCATCGTGGCCGTCGTGCTGGGGGTCCGCCAGTCGGAACCGACCATCCGGCGGGTCGTCCGCGAATCGCTCATCGTGCTCACGATCGCCGTCACGATCGACGTCCTGGCGGGCGTCGTGATCGAAACGCGGGCGCAGGACCAGTTCGGCGCCGCGGCGCTGCTCGTGCTGATCCCGCCGTTCATCGCCAACTGCGGATCGCTCGGGGGCATGTTGTCCAGCCGGCTGGCGTCGAAGCTGCACACCGGGCAACTCGAGCCCCGTCTCCTACCGGGAAAGATCGCCTCGCTGGACTTCTCGCTGACGATCCTCTTGGCTTTCCTGGCCTTCACCGGTGTCGGGTTCGCGGGCTGGCTGGCCGCACTGATCGTTCCCGGCGTCGAAGCCCTGTCCCTTCTCGTGACCGTGGGCATCACGCTTCTGGCCGGTGTGTTCGCCGTGATGATCCTCGCGGTGGCCGCCTACGCCGCCGCGACGATGTCGTTTCGCTTCGGCTTCGATCCGGACAATCACGGCATTCCGATTGTCACCGCGACCATGGACCTTTCCGGAGTCGTGTGTCTGGTCGCCGCCATCACCCTGCTGCAGGTGGGAGCCTGAAATGAAGAGCCGAAGAACCGTCAAGGAACTGCTCGTCGGTGCCAAGGACGCCGCTGAACTGATGGTGGATCTGGCCTACGCCGCCATCTTCTTCGGCGACGAGTCCCTGGCGCTGGAGGTGCTGCGACTGGAGGACCGGGTCGACGAGCTCCTGGTCGACCTGCGCGCGGTCTGCATGCTGGCCGCCCGGACCCGCGAGGACGCCGATCAGCTCGCGGGCGTGTTGTCCCTTGCGGTGTCCATCGAGGGCATCGCCGACTCGGCCGAGGACATCGCCCGTGTCGTGCTCAAGGACCTGGGTGTCCCACCGGAACTGCGCGATGACCTGCGCCACGCCACGGAGATCACCGCGCGGGTACGCATCCGTGAGGAGAACGACCTGGAGGGCGTGTCGCTACGCGACCTCGAACTCCCCGCGCACTCCGGGATGTGGGTGATCGCCATCCGCCGCGACGTCGACTGGGTCTACGGGCCGGACGGCGACGAGGTGCTGCGGGAGGGCGACGTGCTGTTCCTGCAGGGACCCCGGGAAGGCATCGACGCCGTGCGGGAACTGGCGGGTGGAACGCCGCGTGAGCTGCCCCCGCCACCGGAGCGCGCGAAGCTGTCGAACCTCGACCGAGCCGTGGACATCATGGTGGAACTCAAGGATGCGTCCGAGGTGGCGGTCGGCCTCGCGTACTCCGCGATCCTGCTGCAGGACGTGGCACTGGCCACCGAGGTCGGGGTCATCGAGGACCGTTCGGACGAACTGTTCCACCAACTCGAGGGGTGGGTGTTGCGCGCTGCCGCCGAACTGGAGGATCCCGAGGAACTGCGCGGCATGCTCCACCTGGCTGCCGCCGCCGAGCGCATCGTCGACGCCGCACAGTCGATGTGCCGCATCATCGAGGACGACGGGCTGCCGCATCCCATCATCGCGGCCGCACTGACCGAAGCGGACGAGATCGTCGCGGAAGCCATCGTCACTGCCGGTAGCGCCGCGGATGGGCAGAGTCTGCGCGAACTGCGCCTGCACACCGCCACCGGCATGGAGGTGTTGGCGATCCAGCGTCGCGACCGATGGTTCTACCGGCCGCGGTCGACGCGACGGTTGGAGGCCGAGGATCGGCTGCTGGCGATCGGTCCGGCGGAAGGGGCGCCGCGCCTTCGCGACGTCTGCGGAGACGAGCGCCCCGAAGGCGAGGAAGGCTGGCACGAACGCGCCGACGAGGACGAGTGACCGACGAGGACGAGTGACCGAGCGACCGGCGAACCACTACCTCGCCGCGGATCAGACCGTCTGGAGGGTCTTGACGACACCGTCGAGATCGCGCCTGTAGCGACCGAACCGACGGCCCTTCAGCAGCGACAGGCTGGCGCGCGGCCCGTCGAGCCCTTCCGCTCGGTCCTGTCCGGCCTTGCCGACACCAGGCCAGTCCAGCGGCACGTACTGCCACGCCTCCAACACCGGAACCAGATAGACGGACGTCCCGTCGGGCAGCGTCAGATCGGTGGACAGGCCCGTGCGCAGCAGCTGGGTGTGGACATGCGCGATGGCCTGCTCGGCGGCGGGTACCTGCGCCTTGTTGAGGCCGTAGATCTCCAGGTCCGGCACGTCGAAGCGCGCCGCGCCGTGCGTGCGGACCCACCAGGTCCCCTCGCCATCACGGCGCGTGACGATCGCGTCCTCGCGCTCCACCGCACCGATCGCCAGGCGGTTCATCCAGGCCTCGTCGCGGTCGGCCATCGCCGAGAGATCGCGAAGCCCGGTCACCCGCCCCCGCAGTTGCCGGGACAGCGCCTGCAGCAGCTGGGCCTGGCGCTGCATGCCGTGCGTGAGGCCGTCCTCGCCCAGATAGGTCTCGGTCCGGAGCAGGTGATCGCCACCATCCTCGAGGTAGCGCACCACGCCCTTCTGCATGCGCCCGCCCCAGTGCAGTTCCTGGGCGAGGTGCCCCTGTCCGCGGACCGCAGACGCGCGGTCGACATCGCCGGCCGCGCGGGCATCGGCCACGACCGCTCCGACGTCCTCGACGGGTGCGTCCAGCGACAATGCGATGGACGAGGTGTACTTCTCAGCCACGATCCGACTCCTTGCGACGAGGCGGTCCTGCAGAGGGTACGAGCACGCCACCGGGATCGGATCGCCCGGACGGACGGCCATGGATCCCGGTCGTGCGCGCCTACAAGCCCAGGTCGCGCGAGATCAGGAGCCGCTGCACCTCGGAAGTGCCCTCACCGATCTCCAGTATCTTGGCGTCCTGGTAGAAGCGCCCGACCCGGGTTTCGGTGGTGAACCCCATCCCGCCGAACACCTGCGTGGCCTCACGGGCGGCGGTGACCGCCTGCTCGGAGGCGTACAGCTTGGCGATCGACGCCTCGCGTTTGTACGCCAGGCCGGCGTTTCTTCGGCGGCAGGCGTAGCGGTACATCTGTCGGGCCGTCTGCGCGGCGACCTCCAGGTCCGCGATCTTGAACGCGATCGCCTGCCGCTTGCCGATCGGACCGCCGAAGGCCTCACGTTCGGCCGCATAGCGCACGCATTCGTCGACGCACCCCTGGATCATGCCGACCGCCAACGCCGCGATCGCGATCCGGCCGTCGTCCAGGGTCTTCAGGAACTGGCGGAACCCCGCGCCGCGCTCGCCGAGCGTGTTGGCCACGGGCACGCGCACCGCGTCGAAGGTCAGCTCCCGGGTGTCGGAGGCGTGCCACCCGACCTTTCGGTAGGGCGGAGCCACGGACACGCCCGGCGTGTCGATCGGCACGATGATCGAGGTCATCTCCTGCTCGGCGGTCCAGGCCGTGACGGTGACGATCGAGGTCAGCGGTGTCCCGGCGTTGGTGATGAACTGCTTGGTCCCGTCGATGAGCCAGTCGTCACCGTCCTGCACCGCGCGTGTCCGAGCCGTCCCGACAACGTCCGAACCGCCGCCGGTCTCCGTCAGGCCGAACGCCCCCAGCTTTTCGCCACGGCACAGCTCGGGCAACCACTGCTGCTTCTGTGCCTCCGTCCCGAACTCGTCCAGGGGTGCAGCGCCGAGTCCGACGCCAGCCTCCAGCGTGATGCCGACGGACTGGTCCACCCGGCCGAGTTCCTCGATGGCCAGGCACAGCGTCAGGTAGTCGCCGTCCATCCCGCCGTAGTCGGAGCTGAAGGGGATGCCGAACAATCCCATCTTCCCCATCTGCTCGATGATCTCGGTCGGAAACCGGCCCTCGGCGTTGAAGTCGGCGGCCGCGGGCGCCACGACGTCGTCGGCGAAGGCGGCGACGACCCGGCGGAATTCTTCCTGCTCGGGGGTCAGTTCGAACGATGACGACATCGAGAGCTCCGTGGGGAACGGGGACGGACTGCCGACCATCCCACCAGACTACTTGGACATCAAAGCATCGTCCGGGCCCGCACCCGCTCTGTCACACGGACCGCACGTGAATGACGTCGCCGACATCAATGGGACGCTCACCTCCGTCTCCTTCAACGACCAGACGACCGGAGGCATCGATGCCGGTCGCACGCCCCCGCACCACCGACCCGCCCGGACCCTCCACGCGGACCTCCTGCCCGACGGTCGCGCACATCGGCCGATAGGCGGCGAGCAGCCCCACCGGGTCCGTCCCCAGCTGCACCAGCCGCGATCCCAGACTGGCCAGCAGAGCCACGAGCACCTGAGCCCGGTCGACCTCGCCTCCGAGGTGCTCCGCGACGGACGTCCACCCGGCGGCGTCACCCGAGCGTTCGACGCCACGCCAGTCCAGGTCCAGCCCGCACCCGATCAGCAGGACACCCCGGCCGTCGATGAGGGCGTGCCGCTCCACGAGGATGCCCGCTGCCTTGCGGTCCGCCAGCAGGACGTCGTTCGGCCACTTGAGGCGAGGTTGCACACCGGCCGAACGGTAGGCGTCCGCGACAGCCAGGCCCGTCGCGAGCGGGACCAGCCCGGCGTGATCGGCGGGTGGTGCTGCCGTGGCCGTGACCGCCAGGTTCCCCGGACCGAGGGGGCCCACCACGGCATCGCGCCAACCGCGGCCGGCGCGACCCCGGCCGGCCGTCTGGGCGTCGGCGACCACCACGACGCCGACGTCCGCACCGCCCCGCAGCCGCGACAGCGCCTGGTCCTGCGTGGAGGTGACCTCGGGGAGGTGGACGACGTCCTGCCACATGGTCGAACCACGCAGGTGCGCACGCACCCGGGGATCGCGGGAAAGGTCGATGGCGTCCACGCGGGGCCTGTCGTCGCTGGGGGCTGACCGTACGGGAACGGCCGAGCACTAGGATGCGCTGCCGTGCACCGAAGGGTCCGCCCGATAGGCACCCCCGGTGGCACCGCACCCACCTCCGAAGGGGTCCATCGGTGGCCGAGACCACGCAGGACAAGCTCGCCGAACTCGCGCGTCGACAGGCAGAGGCCAGCGCCGGAGGCGGCGACGAGGCGATCGCCAAGCAGCACGACCGCGGCAAGCTCACCGCGCGGGAGCGCCTGGACGTCCTGCTGGACGACGGTTCGTTCGTGGAGATGGATGCCTTCGCCGTGCACCGCACCACCGGCTTCGGGATGGAGGACAGGAAGATCCTGGGCGACGGGGTGGTCACCGGACACGGCACCATCGACGGCCGCAGCGTGTGCGTCTTCAGTCAGGATTTCACCGCGTTCGGCGGCAGCCTCGGGGAGGTCTTCGCGGCCAAGGTCGTCAAGATCATGGACCTGGCCGAGCGCATGGGCGTGCCGGTCATCGGGCTCAACGACTCCGGCGGCGCGCGCATCCAGGAAGGCGTGGTCAGCCTCGGCGGCTACGGCGACATCTTCCTGCGCAACGTCCGCAGCTCCGGTGTGATCCCACAGATCAGCGCGATCATGGGCCCGTGCGCGGGAGGTGCGGTGTATTCGCCCGCGATCACGGACTTCGTGTTCATGGTGCAGGACACCTCGCACATGTTCATCACCGGTCCGAACGTCATCAAGACGGTCACCGGCGAGGACGTCACGATGGAGGAACTCGGCGGCGCGATGACCCACGCGGGCACGTCCGGGGTCGCCCACTTCGCCACTCCGGACGAGGAATCGTGCCTGCAGGACATCGCCTACCTGCTGTCGTTCCTGCCGCCGAACAACCTCGAGTTGCCCCCCGCCGTGTCGCCCACCGACGACCCCGACCGGGTCATCGACGAACTCGACACGTTCATGCCCGACAGCCCCAACGTGCCCTACGACGTGCGCGACATCGTGCGCCATGTCGTCGACGACGCCGAGTTCCTGGAGGTCCACGAGCGGTATGCGCAGAACCTCGTGGTCGGCTTTGCCCGGCTGGACGGCACGCCGATCGGGATCGTCGGCAACCAGCCCCAACACCTCGCTGGCGTTCTGGACATCGACTCCTCGGAAAAGGGCGCACGGTTCGTGCGCTTCTGCGACGCGTTCAACATCCCGGTCGTGACGTTCGTCGACGTACCGGGTTTCATGCCCGGTACCGACCAGGAGTACGCGGGGATCATCCGCCGCGGCGCGAAGCTGCTGTACGCCTATGCGGAGGCGACCGTCCCCAAGCTGACCGTGATCGTGCGCAAGGCCTACGGGGGCGCCTACGACGTGATGGGCTCCAAGCACCTGGGCGCCGACGTCAACCTCGCCTGGCCCACCGCCGAGATCGCCGTGATGGGCGCCAAGGGCGCGGTCAACATCCTGTACCGGCGCGAACTGCAGGAGGCCGACGACCAGGACGCCATGCACGCGGACTTCGAGGAGCGCTACAACCGCGACCTCGCCAACCCGTGGAAGGCCGCTGAACGCGGGTACGTCGACGCCGTCATCATGCCGTCGGAAACACGCCGCGAGCTGATCAAGGCGCTGACCTTCACGGCCGCAAAGCGCGAGCCCCGCCCGGCCCGCAAGCACGGGAACATCCCCCTGTGACCGACACCTCCGACACCTCCGACGCCGACAGCCGGCAGCCCAACGGCGACATCGAGGTAGCCGCCCCCGGCCGCCCGGCACTGCGGGCCACGGTGGTCAACGGCGGGGTCCCGACACCGGCCCAGACGGCCGCACTGGCCGTCGCGCTGAGCGCCGCCCGGACCTCCGCGCCCGACACCGCACCCTCCCGGCCGTCCGACTGGCACTGGGCGGCACTGCGCGAGAGCGTGGGCGGGGCCGCCATCGCCGAACGTTCGCAACTGCGGCGACCCGATGGGGTGGCCTGACGGTGTCCAACGACCCCGCAGCTGGCCCCGTGGTGGGGCCTGCCGGTGTTCGCCACCCTGTGGATCGGTCGGAGCCTGTTCGGATGGGGCGGTACGGGCCTCTAACCGGTGGCTGTGCGCTCTAGCCGGCGAGGTCCTCCGCGGAGGGGCCGCTGGGGCCGAACTCTGCTTGCGCTTCCGCCGCCTCTTCCTCGGTCGCATAGATCGTGACCGTGGTCTCCATCCCGGCGGCGCGATGACCGGGGACGTTGCAGATCACGGTCCAGTCTCCCGGGAACAGCAGCGCTTGCCCTCCACCGGTCTCGTTGCCGTCCGCACCGGTGACCGCCTCACCGCCCGTTCCGCCCAGGAACGACGACCCCTCCGCCGCACCGATGAACTCGACGTTGTGGTAGTCGCCGCTGACGTTGACGGCGGTCACCGCGATCTCACCCGTGGCGGCGATCGCGTCCGCCCACTCGAACGAGAAGCTATCCATCTCGACCTCCAGATCACCACCCGGGCCGATGGGCTGTACCGACGGGCAGCCTTCGGTACCCGGGGGGCACTCGAGTCCCTGCGCATCGACCGCGCCGGCCGGGATGCTGGAACAGCCGGCAAGCAGCAGACCTGCGGCAGCGAAACCGAGTACGGAACGTCGCACGACGAAGCTCCTCGAAAAGTCGGACGGACACGGGTGAACGGGGCCCTGCGGCACGGGCAAGCGTACCGCGGCCGATCCCGGCATCCGTCATCACGAGCCTGTCTGCCCGCGGCCTGGACGTCACTGCCGGACTCACCCGACCGAGAGCTCGCCGCGCATCGTGGCAGAGTGGCCCGGCACCGTGCAGACGAACTCGTACGAGCCGCCGTCGAGCTCGACGCTGCCCACGGCCGTTTCTCCCGGCTGGCAGGCAGCCACTTGCTCACCCGTCGACACGATCACGACGTTGTGGTTGACCTGGGACTCGCAGGTGAGCACGAACTCCATGGTGCCGGCATCTGCCGACAGCGATTCGGGCTCGAAGCGCAGATCGTCGGTTCCCAGCAGGGGCAGAGCATCGTCGCTCACCTCGACCCCGACGTCCGTGTCGGGTTCGGATGCCCCCGTATCCGTCGCATCGCCACAGGCGACGGCTCCGCCCAGCAGGGCGACGAACACCGTCATGCCTTGAAGCCATCCCGCACGGATCCTCGCCATGTCGTCCTCACGCGATCGGTTGAGCGTCGCCAGCCGGCGACCGACCACCAGCGTGCCAGGTCGGCGAGAGGCCGTCTGCATCGCCGATCACGGGACAGCCCCGGTCGCTCACTACGCTTCCGTCGATCCCACTGATGCCCTTGCCCGGAAGGTCGCTGCCATGTTCGACGCCGTGCTGATCGCCAATCGTGGCGAGATCGCGATCCGGGCGATCCGTGCCTGCCAGGAGCTGGGCGTCAAGGCCGTGGCGGTCTACAGCGACATCGACCGGGACGCGCCGCACGTCCGGCTCGCCGACGAGGCGTATCGGTTGGGACCGGCAGCGCCCGCGGAGTCCTACCTGCACATCCAGCGCATCCTCGAGGTGGCTGCACAGGCCGGGGTCGAGGCGATCCATCCGGGGTACGGCTTCCTGTCGGAGAACGCCGACTTCGCCGATGCGGTCACCACGGCCGGACTGACGTTCATCGGCCCACCCGCGGAAGCGATCCGCCGCATGGGCGACAAACTCTCCGCTCGCGAGGTGGCGCTGAACGCCGGTGTCCCGGTCGTGCCGGGAACGCTGGAACCGACCAGCGATCCACAGGTTGCGATCGCGTTCGGCGACGAGCACGGCTACCCGGTCGCGGTCAAGGCCATGTTCGGAGGTGGCGGACGCGGAATGAAGGTCGTCCACGACGCCGACCAGATGCAGGCTGCGCTGGCGGCTGCGGAGCGCGAGGCCAAGGCTGCCTTCGGACGGGCCGAGTGCTATCTGGAGCGCTACCTCGAACGGCCACGTCACGTGGAGATCCAGGTACTCGGCGACCTGGACGGCTCGATGATCCATCTGGGCGAACGGGACTGCTCGCTGCAGCGGCGCCATCAGAAGCTGGTCGAGGAAGCACCCGCACCGGGGATCACCCCGGCCGTGCGCGAGGCGATGGGGACCGCGGCGATCAAGGTCGCCATCGAGATGGGCTACACCAACGCCGGGACGTGCGAATTCCTGCTGGAGCCGGACGGCGAGACCTTCTACTTCCTGGAGATGAACACGCGGCTGCAGGTCGAGCACCCGGTCACCGAGATGGTCACGGGGATCGATCTCGCCCAGGCGCAGTTGCGGATCGCGGCCGGGGACGGCATGGGACTGACCCAGGACGACGTGCGCTTGACCGGTCACGCCATCGAGGTGCGGATCAACGCGGAGGAACCCGCGACCAACTTCATGCCGACACCGGGACCGATCGACACGCTGGTGCCGCCGCTGGGCCCGTGGGTGCGCTTCGACACGGGTGCGGAATCGGGCTATGACGTGCCCCGGGACTACGACTCCATGATCGCGAAGCTGATCGTGTGGGCCGACACGCGTGACGGTGCCCGGGCACGGATGCGGCGCGCGCTCGACGAACTGGTGATCACGGGGATCCCGACAACGGTGCCGTTCCATCGGCTTGCGATGCGCCACCCGCAGTTCGCGGCGGCCGAACACTCCACGATCTCCGTGGAGAACGAGTGGGACCTCACCGAACTGCAGCCCCAGACCCCGGTCGTTGATGGCGACGACGACGCGCGTGCCCCCCATGCGCTGACCGTGGAGGTTGAAGGCCGGCGCCTGGAGGTGCGGGTGTTCGGCGAGCTCGGCGGCGGGAACTCCGGCGGCGGCGCACCGGTGCGGCGCCGTCCGCGCGGCGGGGCCAGCGGTGGGGTACCGACGGCCGCCAGCGAGGATCTGGTCGCACCGATGCAGGGGACCGTGGTGACCTACGCGGTCGCCGAGGGTGATCCGGTGTCGACCGGCGACCTGGTCGTCGTCCTGGAGGCGATGAAGATGGAAAACACCATCACCGCCCACCGCGACGGCGTCGTCAGCCACATCGGCTTCGCTGCCGGCGACGCCGTGCAGAGCGGAGCGGTGCTGGCGCGCATCGACGACGCCTGAGCACCGCATCGCTTCACGCGGCCGTCGTCGACCGATCTCGCAGCGCGCCCATGATCCGGATATCGGGCATGGTCCGCAGGCTGCGCTTCAGTTCGGCGAATCCCGGCCAGCGCGACAAGGTGACCATCGCGTCCCACAGTTCGACGGCCTCCTCATCCGCCGGCAGCTCGGAGATGACCGGACCGAAGAACGCGGGGCCGTCCGGGGGCGACAACGAGATGATCGGCGTGCCGACATCGTCGCCGGCCCGTTCCAGGGCCTCGGCGGTCTCGGCCCGGATCAGCGGATCGAACGTTTCCGAGTCGGCGTGCTCGGCCAGGTCAACGGGCAGGCCGACGGACGCCAGGATGGCCGGGATGTCGACGCCTTCGGCCTGCCGGGCAAGGATCGCATCGAAGCTGCCGTCACCGGGCGGATCGCTCTCCCAGATGGTGTGGCCCATGGCCTCGTAGACCCGGCCGACGGCGGCGTCACCGTGATCCTGACGGACCGCCGCAGCGACCCGAAGCAGGCGCGTGCCCTGGGCGTGCGCCTGCGGGTAGTTGGCAGGCTTGTCGTCGTAGCCGAGTGGCTCGTTCAGAAAACGCAACGAGATGAATCGCCAACGGACGTCCAGGTCGCGCAGACGCGACACCTGCCGGACCCACTGGGAGGTCTGCCAGCAGAACGGACACACAGGATCGAAGAAGAACTCGGCATCGGCCACCAAGAACGGTCCTTGCCACGGGGTCAGAGAGCGGGAGTACCCACGTCAGCGTCGTGAGCGACCGAAATATTCCGGCCCGCCGCATCAGCGGCGTTGCGGATCCAGCCGCGTCATGAGCATCCGTGCACATTCGGCGACGGATCCGGCCATGGATGGGTAGACGGTCATCGTCTGGGCGACCTGCGAGACGCTGAGACGGTTCTGCACGGCCACGGCTAACGGCTGGATCAGGTCACTGGCGCGCTTGGACACGACCACTCCCCCGACGACCGTGCCCGACCCCACCATCGCGTGCACCTTGACGAAACCGTCCAGACCGTGGCCCATCTTGGCGCGAGGGTTCCCGCGGAAGTCCAACCTGGTGGTTTCGACCGGGAAGCCCGCGGCTTCGGCTTCTGCGGGAGACAGCCCGACCGTCGCGACCTCGGGATCGGTAAAGATGGTGGCCGCGACCGAATCCCAGCGAATCGGCTGTACCGCCTGACCCAGGGCGTGCCACATGGCGGTCCGTCCCTGCATCGCCGCGACGGAGGCCAGCATCACGCCACCGGTGACGTCTCCCGCGGCATAGACCCATCCGCTGGACGTTCGCGACACCGAATCGATGTCGATGCCGCCCCACGCATCGACCTCGATCCCGCAGTTCTCCAGACCCAGATCGCCACTCGTGGGGACCTGCCCGACGGTGAACAGCACGTGGCTCCCGACGACCTCCGAGCCGTCCTTCAGTCCCACGACGGCGCGGTCGTCCCGTCGTTCACAGGAGATCGCCCGGGCGTTGCGCAGGATGGTCATGCCGCGGCGCTCGAACACGTCCTCGATGACCTGGGCCGCGTCGGGGTCCTCGGTCGGCATGATCAGGTCGCGGGACGACACGAGCGTCACCTCGGAGCCGAACCGCTTGAAGGCGTGGGCGAACTCCGCGCCGGTCGCCCCGGAGCCGACCACGATGAGATGCTCGGGGAGCTCTGCCAGGCCGTAGACCTGCTGCCCGACCAGGATCCGCTCGCCGTCCGGTTCGAAGAAGGGCAGCACCCGCGCGGTCGACCCCGTGGCCACCACCAGGTGGTCGACCGGCAGGACCCGCTGCCCACCTTCCTTGAGGTCCACGGTCACCTCGTGGGCGGCGGAGATCCGCCCCCGGCCCCGGACCAGGTTCACTCCTGCCGCCCGGACCTTGCCCTCGATGTCCCGCGATTGTGAGGCACCGAGCTCCACCACGGTAGTGGTGACCTTCGGGTAGTCGATCACGGCACTGATGTCGTCACCCTGCACATCGGCACGCACGCCCATCGACTCGGCGGTGGTGACCCAGCCCATCGCCTCCGCGGCCGCGATCAGGGCCTTCGACGGCACGCAGTCCCACAGGACGCAGTTCCCGCCGAGGCCTTCGTCGGCCACGATGGACACCTCCGCACCCAACTCGGCCGCCACCAGCGCGGCTTCGTACCCGGCAGGACCCCCACCGAGGATCACGAT
>JBDNIX010000183.1:0-4025 GCA_041688045.1 Nitriliruptoraceae bacterium | reverse complement strand
GAGCGATCGCCTCTTCCCGCGTCATTCCGATGAGGTCTCGACGTGTCAGCCCGACCCTGCTGACGAGGAGTTTGACGACGTCCACCGGGATGGCGTCGTCGACGTCCTCGACCCCGTCGGTGGGAGAGCGCTCCGGGGTAACGCCGTCTCGGACGCACGTCCAGAACTCATCGGCGGTGACGTCGAGCTGGTCGCGCAGGATGTGCGCCCAGATGCGTGCTCCATAGGTCGTCTTGTTCGGCGGGCGCGAGATTCGGGTCCGCAGCACACGCCCGTCAGGAAGGTCGAGCTCGTAGGTTTCGTGATGGGTGGACGGAACCTGCTGCCAGCCCTCGTTGAACACGAACTGCTGGTGGTCGGCCCGCGTCGGCTGTGGCCGCGAGGGGCTCACGCCTGCTGCAGCGCAGGCCGGTCGTCGGGGCCACTCGCCCATGCCAAGAGCTCAGCATCGTCCGAGACGGAGGCATGCTGGACCAGGAGTGCAGCGTCCCGGTGGTTCGGAACCCGGTGCAGTCGTTCGTCCCAGGCGTCGACGTAGTCGCGAAGCGCGGATACGAAGTCGCGCAGGGCCTCGTCCAGGGTCGTCCCGTCTGCCGCGACCGGGTGGCCCGGGAGCAGCACCGTCCAGCCGTCGTTCTCCGCGACGATCTCAGGAGCGGGCACCGCGCGACGCAGCACGTCGCGAAGCAGCGGGGCAGGGAGCAGGGCGAAGTCCTGGTCGCCGCGGTGGAACACGACGGGGCGGCCGTCCGCGGCCGCGTTCAACGACGCTGCCCACGAACCGCGCACGGCAGTCGCGGTCGGATCTTTGGTTGAGGTCATCACTGCCCCTAGGTGTACGTTCTGTACATACAGTACGTTCTAGAACGGCGAACGCAACCTTCCGCAGGTTCCGGGGCGCACCGACGTGCCCGTATCGGCTCAGACCGCGCAGGTGGCTTCCCTCGCCGTGAGTTGGCCGAACTCGGAATCGTCGTGCAGCGGCCTGACACCTACCTGACCGACCTGCTCGATGAGGTCCGCGACGAGCACGCCGCCCGCCAAAGTTCCTCGTGGCGCGGTTCTTCCTCACCCGCACGGCCCGTGAGACGCTGGCTGCACTCGATCTCCTCCGCGCGGACGCGGTCCTCGACACACTCGTGAACTCGAACGCGACCCGCATCTTGGCCACCAGCTGCGTGGACGGCTCATCGGTCTGCGCTCCTACCGTGTCGGGGTCTAGCGCATCATCGACGAACTCCGCGGCGACAAGACCGTGCTGTCATCGCTATCCGCCACCGCGGCAGCGCCCACGGCACCGACCCCCGCTGACCACGTGCCACCGGCCCCTGGCGATGCGCGACGGGGACAGGCGATGGAGCAACGGCCACAGCGGGTAGAAAGGCACCTCGCAGCCCGGTACGCGCGACGCCACTGCAGAAGTGTTCGCTGAAGGTCGAAGCAAATGAACCGAACACTTTCGAGCCGATGTCCAGGGTCAGGTGCGGCAGTAGGCGGCGAGAGCGCTGACATCCCGGGTCCGTTGCGTGAGCGGCCCGAACACCGGCCCGTTCACTTCAGGCGGGGAAGCGTGGATCACGGGGCCGGCACGATCGTGTGGCCGAACGGGGCCGACTTCTCGCCTCGCAACTGCAGACGATGAGCAGACCGGTCCCCGAACACTCGTAGGTCATCCTCCCCGATGAGGCAACCTCACGGTGACCCTGCTTGGGGTGTCTTATACGCTAAGACAATATCCTATTAGGATACTTACAACCGCTGTTTGACACCACCGGCATGGCCGCTAGCGTTCGTGTCGCAAACAGTACTTCGGTATCCTTTCCAGATTCGGAGGTTGCACGTATGACACGAGCCATCCCGCCAGCGTTGGCCGTGCTTGTGGAGCAACTCGAACTCGACCAACCGAGTTTGCTGACCGTCGAGGACCTCGCAGTCCTCGCCGACGAGTTGGGGCTCGGCACCTCGGCGCGCGTCGCGACACAGCGCCTGGCCAAACAGGGATGGCTCCTACCGACCGGCGTCCGCGGCGTCTGGGAGTTCGCCCCTGCCAGCCGTGCTGGGGCGCACTCGTCCGCCCACCACGACCTACTTCTCGCCGCCCAGCTCGCAGCGACACCCGACCTTCCCGCTCGGGTGGCACTCTCCTCGGCGCTGTGGACCGCAGGTCTTGCTGACCGGCGTCCAGACATCCTGGAGGTCTCGCTGCCGCCGCGGGTCAGGCCACCAACGGCGCTGCGCGATCATGCCCGGGTGGTGCGTTTCAAACCGGTGCTGCCACCGGTCCAAGGCCCCGAGGTACCGACCGATCGCCCCGAGACGGTGCTGGTGCACCTGGCCGATACGCCGACGCAGGTGCACAGCTGGGCGGCGATGCTCGACGGGCTCGACGACCTGCTCGATGCCTGCGAGGTCGGCGCCGTCGTCCGCGAGGCTGCGGGTCGACCCCACGCGACTCAGGTGCGGCTGTGTTACCTACTAGAGGGACGGCCGATGGGTACCGAACTCGCGGATCGCCTCACGGTCGAGCCTGCCGGCAAGGTGTGGTTCGGGCCACGCGGACCGCTGCGCCGACACCACGCCAGGTGGAACGTCGCTGACACCGTGCTGCCTTGGGCGCCCAGGATTCGCGGGGAGGGCGCGTGACTGCACTCACGCCTCGGATCACGATCGGACACGTGTCTCGGCACGTCCCGCCGGCCTCCGGGCAGCACGTCGGCCGCGACATCGCGCTCCTCGACATCGCGCAGGACCTCCTGCTCGCCCATCTTCACGAGGTGGGGGTGTTCGACGTGGTGGTGTTCAAGGGAGGCACCGCGCTGCGCAAACATCACGCCGGCAGTCGCGGTCGGTTCTCCACAGATCTCGACTTCGCGTTGCGATCGGTCGATGACACCCGCGACACCGTCACGGAATTGGTCGCCGAAGCTGCCGACGGATACGTCTGCGGTCCGTTCACGTTCAGTTCGGCAGCACACCGATCGCGCTGGCGCATCAAGGTCGAGGTCGAGCCGCCGCTGGACGTCGCGCCCGTTCCTCCGCTCAAGCTTGACGTGGGACCGCCGTGTTGGCTCGAGCCTGTCGTGCTGTCGTTTCAGCCACAGCCGATCCAGGATCGGTACGGCGGTGCCCTGCCCGCCCTACCGACGATGAGACTTGACGAGGTGCTCGCGGAGAAGATCGCCCGGCTGACACGCTTGTCGACTGCTCGTGATGCATCGGATCTGGTGTGGGCCGGGCGTACAGCCGGGCTCCCGTACGACGCTGCACTCGTGCGCCGGCTGGCGGTCTTGAAGGTGTGGGTCGACGTCAATGGGCTCGACGGCCACTGGACGCCCGCGATCGGACCACTGCCGTTCCAGCCGGAGACCTGGTTGAGGACCGGACGAGAGTGGGACGATGAGCAGATCGGCCTGCTGGCTACGCCACCGCCCCGACTCGATCAGTTGGAGGCGGACATGGTCCACCTCTGGAGCGCGCTCGCATCCCTCGGCGACAGCGAGCGCATCTGGGCCACTGCGGACGAGGGTGACCGGTCGCGTGTCATCGACGCGATCGCCGCACTTCCGGACGTCACGCTCACACGAAGGCAGATGTGGGCCCACCCCGCGTGAGCCCGACTTCGCTGCCATCCATCGCCTCCCAACGCTACCAATCCGCAGCCTTGCGGGGCCTGCGATCTGTCAAGGGCTCAAGACCGGCTGCCTTGCTTGTGGACGCCTGCGGGCCGCTTGCTGTTTTCCTCACCAGATCACACTGGGACGGCCAGGCGCCGAGGTGGCGCTTCCTGCCTCCCCCTTCGGCTCTGATGGGCCGCGAGCGGGTTCATGGCCACTCGTTTCGAAGTCGAGTGGATCACTCGTTCTGTCATCGGGTGCACCCGCCGAAGACGGCACCCCAAAACGACTGATGGCAGTCGAAGAATCTCTGGGCGGTGGTTGGCGGTGGCTCGGGTGAACGACGACGGAGCTTGGTCGAGCTTGGCGGCCATGACCGTGACCGCCTACGCGGAGCGCGAGGCAGGTCGT